>JALSTJ010000341.1 GCA_026983815.1 Flavobacteriales bacterium | reverse complement strand
AACGGTAAATATATCTGTAGGACCAGTTAATTGGGATGCAGAATTAGCTGTTTATTCCGGTTCGTGCAGTAATTTGTCTTGTGTTGCTCACGCCGACGACCCCGAAACAATTAATGATATGCCTGTAATTGCCGGAACTCATTATTTTCTTAATATTGCCAATTTTGGTAATAATCACGAAGGTTTATTTTCATTAGGAATTTCAGCAGTGCAAGTATCGGGCGTTTCTGAAAACCAAATTCAGGGCTTTGAAATGTATCCAAATCCGGCAGACAAAATTTTACATTTAAAAGCAAAATCAAATATCAATTCGGTTGTAATATATAATATGTTAGGACAAAAAATGATTGAAATCAAACCTAACAAACCCGAAAAAGACTTAAATATCGAAAATTTATCAACAGGTTCTTATATTATAAAAGTTTTGTCAGACGATAAACTAGGTTCTTATCATTTTGTAAAAAAATAATAATCCTGTCATCAAAAGCCGTCAATTTCAGCAAAAGTTGTTGGCGGCTTTTTTTGTAAAATCTTACATATAAAATTCTAAATTATTAGTGCCTGTCTATAAAGTGTTTGATTTTACAAAAATAAAGATTTTTGATGGATTTTTTATTTTCTTTTACGAAGTAAACACCTATGTGTTAGACGAGTAAAAAAATGAAAAAGACGCAAAAAGATTATTTTTTGATTTAATTTATTTATAGACAGACACTATTTATACTATGAAATATACATATTTGTTACTCGTTTTTGTATTGACATTAACCTCTTGTAAAAAGAAAATATCAAAAAAAACATCAGAGGCAGAAGTTCATTTGTTAATATATGGCACCCCATACGATTTTGAATTAAAACGTGATGGAATTGATAATATGGGTATCGTTACCGACGTGTCCAGTGGTGGTAAATATACAACTTTAACGGCAACCGATGCAAATACTATGGATAAAGATCCTTTGCAACAACTAAAAATAATAATTGGATTTGCAGGTGCAACCGACGCTGAATATACTTTTCATGTTGACCCCAATGATTCGAGTACCCCTCATGCCAGTGTTACAATAAATCTACCCGGAACCCACCTGAATTCCGAACCTGATTTTATTTCTTGGGAAAACGGATTTGTCGGAATCGTGGAAGTAGGAGATAAAGGTGAATATATCGAAGGTTCAATAGACGGACAATTTGTTGATACACAATTAGGTAATGGAATGGCTTATCAAGATATGCCAAAAACTACCATTCACGGAACTTTTAAAATATATCGTTCAAATTAACTATACGCAATATTGAGTAAAATATCAATTTTAATATCGATTTTAGTCTTATTTTCTTGTAAAAAAGATAATAAAAATATTTCATACACAAGGAATGATAGTGGCATTGTATTGGAAATACCTTTAAGCGGAAGCCTTCAAAATCCGGCATTTTCACCAGATGATAATTCTATTGTTTTTACAAGATTTGTAAATGGGTATAACAAAGAATCTTCTGATATTTATAAGTATAATTTGAATACCAAAAATCTAACTCTTTTGGTGTCTGACGGCAGTGCCAATGTAAATTTACCCAGTTCATCTTGAAGAAATGGAAAAATAGTATTTTCATCTTCAAGAGATCCCCATGATGAGATATTTATCATACCTGATAGTGGACATTCGGGAGACGAAACTCAAATAACATCACGTCAAAATAAAGTTGCTTACGAGCCATCATTTGATGGGAAATATGACCGGCAATCAAGATCGGGTGCGTTTTATCAGTTATGCTTCGGGAGATGTAAAATTTGATGAAGACGGAAAGGCGG
>JALSTJ010000340.1 GCA_026983815.1 Flavobacteriales bacterium | reverse complement strand
AATTAATCATAATAAATTAATCATATGAACGCTGCTTGCTTATTATTATTTATAATGTCTATGACCTATTTCTTCTTATCCTTTATACTTTCATTTTGAAAGCGAGTGCAAAGATATAACTTTTTTTGACCCATGTCAAGCTTTTTTAAAAAAAAAATTAATATTTTTTTAATCGCCTGACAACCTAGCTTTTAAAATAAAAATTACTTCTTAGTAAGCAATTTATTATTTATATTTAAACAATGCTTTCTGAGTTCATAAAGACATCAAGATTCTTGACTTGTCTTTTTACTAATATGTGTCTGAACATTTGCACCTACTTTACTATTTCGTAAAGCGGCTGCAAAAATACAACTTTATTATACTCTTGTCAAGCTTTTTCTTGTTTATTTTATTATTTATTTTTAATTGACTTATATTCAAACAATTACAATACTGATTATGAATTGAAATTTATCAATAAGAAAAAAAACTAGTAGGTTATACATTAAATATTATATAAAGAAAGAATTTGTTCGGTATGTATCTTGGTTTTTACTTTTTTGATTATATGTTCAATAATTCCTTCTTCATTGATAATAAAAGTTGTCCTATGAACTCCTTCATATTCCCTACCATATAATTTTTTTGGTCCCCAAACGCCATATAATTTGATTATTTTCTTCTCATCATCAGGAATCAAAGAAAAGGGGACATTATATTTGTCTTTAAAACGTTTTTGTTTTTCCCGATTGTCAGGACTTACCCCCAAAACATCAAAACCTTTTTTTTTCAACAAATCATAATGTGTTGCTAAATTTACCGTTTCTGTTGTACACCCGGGGGTCATGGCTTTGGGATAGAAATATATTATGAGTTTTTTTCCTTTGTAGTCTTTCAAGCTTACCAATTCACCCAAACAATTATACGCTTGAAAATCGGGAGCTTTGTTACCTTCTTTTAAATGTATCATAATTTTTAAGTTTTGTTTACAATAAAATTGTAAATTGTCGTTTTCAAAATTTAAAGATACAAAATAATGACAAAAAAAGAAAAAGTAAAAATAATAATGGAGGTGTTAGATGAACTATATCCCAATCCACCAATTCCTTTGGATCATATCAATGAATTTACTTTTTTGATTGCCGTTTTGCTTTCGGCTCGCACAACGGATATAATGGTCAATCGGGTTACTCCCGAATTGTTTCGCTTGGCGGACAACCCCTATGATATGCAAAAATTATCAACGGAACAAATACAACAGATAATTAAAAAAGTTGGACTTGCTCCCCAAAAAGCCAAAGCCATCAAAAGATTGTCCGAAATTTTGGTTGAAAAATACAACGGAAAAGTCCCCGATACCTTTGAGGATTTGGAATCTTTGCCCGGCGTAGGACACAAAACGGCAAGTGTCATTATGAGTCAGGTTTTCGGCAAACCGGCTTTTCCGGTGGATACACACATTCATCGCTTGATGAAACAATGGGGATTGAGTTCGGGAAAAAATGTGCAACAAACCGAAAAGGATGCCAAACGCCTTTTTCCAAAAGACAAATGGAACAAATTGCACCTGCAAATCATCTATTACGGACGCGAATATGCTCCGGCAAGAGGATATAAACCCGAGAAAGATATTATTATGAAAAAAATTGCTCAATAAGCGAAAAAATAATATAACGTGAGTTCGATAAAAAATTTCTTTTATTTTCTCCATATTATTTTTATTGGGCAATACGTTCCTTGAAGGTTTTTAAAAACCTTCAAGGTATGCAAAGTAAAAAAAGTTAACCATACTTATCTCTGTAATAAAGCGTCGGTGTCGCTTGGAGCGAC
>JALSTJ010000339.1 GCA_026983815.1 Flavobacteriales bacterium | reverse complement strand
TGTTCTATAAATTTAATATATTCCAACAAGTTATCGGGTAAATGTTCTTTGTCCGTAATATCCGTTAAATCCTCTTGCCAAGCTTTAAGCTCGGTATATACCGGTTTCACATATTTTTTATCAATATTAAAGGGTAAATATTCGGTTTTATTACCGCGAAATTCATAAGCCGTTGCAACTTTCAGTTTTTTAAAACCCGAAAGCACATCAGCTTTCATCATCATTAATTCATCTACACCATTGATATCCACTGCATATTTCAAAGCAACCAAATCCAGCCAACCACACCGACGCGGTCGTCCGGTGGTTGCACCGAATTCATTTCCTATTTTTGCCATTTTTTTTCCGTTTTCATCAAATAATTCCGTAGGAAATGGTCCCGAACCTACACGGGTGGTATATGCTTTGAAAACACCGAAAATTTTACCAATTTTTTTCGGAGCAATTCCCAAACCTATACTTACACCTGCCGCTGTGGTAGTAGATGAAGTAACATAGGGATAAGTTCCGAAATTAACATCCAATAAAGAACCTTGCGCTCCTTCTGCCAAAACGCTTTTTCCTTCTTGTAAAGCATTTTCAATAAAAACATTCGCATCAACAATCGGTAATTTTTGTAATAATTCAACCCCTTCATAAAATTCCCGTTCCAATTCATCCATATCAAATTGAATATCGACACCTATAAAATCGATGAATTTCAAATGTTTATCTCTTAATTTGATATATTTTTCTTTCCAATCGGGCAGTTCAAAATCACCGACACGAATTCCGTTTCTACCGGTTTTGTCCATATAAGTCGGACCGATTCCTTTCAATGTAGAACCGATTTTTGCTTTTCCTTTGGCAGTTTCGCTTGCCGCATCAATTAACCTATGCGTAGGTAAAGTGATATGGGCTTTTCTTGATAGGAATAATTTTTTGTTAAAATCAATTTTATAATTTTTCAGTCCTTCTATTTCTTTCTTTAAACTTACAGGATCAATAACCACTCCGTTACCAACCAAATTTTTGACATCCTTTGTAAAAATACCGGAAGGAATGGTATGTAAAACGTGTTTGTTTCCATTAAACATCAAAGTGTGTCCCGCATTGGCACCTCCTTGAAAACGTGCAATAATATCATATTTGGGTGCAAAAACATCAACTACTTTTCCTTTGCCTTCGTCTCCCCATTGCAAACCCAACAATACATCAACCATAATAAGTAAATTTTTTTATTTTTTAACTGTGTAAAATTAAAACATTATACATTGTATAACTGTTCAACTAAAAAAACTTATCAACATAATTATCAACCTTTTTTTACAAGAAAACATAAAACCAAATTGTTGATAAGTAATATTTTTTTGTTAATAAGTATATTTAAAAAATCTTTCTTTTTTGGGAGTTAAACTTATTTTTGCATAAAATTTAATATCGCAATAAAATACAATGCCGAAAAAAAGTGGGGTGGATATAAACCTCGGAAATACCGCTTCAAGAACCGCATATAAATATGCAATGGAAACTTTTGTCAATCGAAGGGGAAAGCAAGGCGAAATTGCCACAAAAACTACCGGTGGATTTTCCAATCTATTAATATTTGACAAGCAACGTATTGGCATCAGCTCCGATGGAACCGGCACCAAAGCCGAACTTTGTGAACGCACGGGTATCTACAATACTTTGGGATACGATTTGGTGGCAATGGTAGCCGATGATTTGGCAGCAGCCGGATTCGAACCTACCAATCTCTCAAATATTATAGATGTGGATTATTTGGATAAAGACATTATCGAACAAATGATGAAAGGACTTCGTGATGCTTGTAATTTTGCCAAAATTGCCATTACCGGCGGAGAAATTGCCGAACTGGGAAATCGCATCGGCGGGTATGGCGATAAAATGCACTTCAATTGGAGTGCAACGGCTATCGGTGTATTGCCCGAGAATATGGAAAAGGAAATCGATGGAAGCGATATTGATTCGGGAGATTTGGTTATCGCACTCAAATCACGTGGTTTCAGAAGCAACGGATTTTCATCCATTCGTAGAATTTTACAACAAAATTTTGGAGAAAATTGGCATAAGGTTTCTTATGATAATCAAATGACTTGGGGAAAAAAAATATTAACACCGTCTTTGATATATTCGCCTGTTATTACCAAAATAATCCAAAAAAATATGATACCCAAAGGTATAGCTCATATCACGGGAGGAGGTATATTTGATAATTTTCACAGAGTTCTCAAAGCAACAAACAAAGGGGTAATACTAAATAATTTGTTTGAACCCTTACCTGAAATGAAAAAAATTAAAGAACTTGGAAAAGTAACCGACCAAGATGCTTATTTGTGGTGGAATATGGGAAATGGAATGTTATTGGTCATTGATAAAAAGGATGAAAATAATATAATCAAAGAAATTTTGAAAAACGGATATGAATGTCGTGTGGCGGGAACTATTATTGACGATAACAGAATTTCTATCGAAACCAATGATGTAAAATTGGAAAAATGGTATGAATTGTAACTTTGAGGAATTTTGAAAAATAACTATTATTCGCCAGCCGACAACCCGACCCCGTGGACTTGGGCGGATGATTTTTCGGTAGGGGACACGCACAAAATATCCTAACGGCAATTTTTTATAATTATACTAAACTATGTATCAAATACAAACATTTTTAAAACCTAATTACAACGATACAAAAGGTATTGAGTTACAAAAAAAATGTATTGAACAATTGGGAATTGATACGGGTAAAATCTTTTTGAGTAAACTTTATACGATTGATTATGACCTCCGTCAAAATGAGCTCGATGATTACGCAAAAAAATGTTTGCAAAATAATATTACGGAAGAAGTGCTTATCAATCGTTTTTTTGATGACGCTAATTATCAATCGTTAATAGCCGTAGCACAACTTCCGGGAGTTACGGACGATATCGGAGTGTCCGCTCAAATGGCTTTGGCTGATTATCTGAATAAGGAAATCGACCTTAAAATACAACATATTTTTACCCAACAGGTTTATTATTTTGAGAAAAAATTGTCTGTGGATGAAATGCAACAAATTGCAACTGCATTTTTGGGAAATCCATTGATAAATCATATACAAACCATTACAAAAATCAATAGTAGATTTGATTTTATCCCCTATGTCCCGAAAGTAGAAATGGCTACGGACGAACAAGTGGAAACCATTGTTTTAAAAAATCTGTCGGACGATGAATTAATCCGACTTTCCGATGAACGTATTTTGGCTTTGAATTTGGAAGAAATGAAAGCTATTCGTAACTATTTTTCCAATGAAAATATCAAAAATAAACGTTTATCAATGGGATTAACCGCTGATCCGACCGATGTGGAATTGGAAGTTTTTGCTCAAACTTGGTCGGAACATTGTAAACATAAGGAATTTAATGCTTTGATTGAATATGTGGATTTGGATACCGGTGAAAAAAAAGTGATAAATTCTTTGTTTAAAACCTATATTAAAGCTTCTACCGACGAAGTTAAAAATCATTTAAAAGCCAATAATAATCATTGGTTGGTAAAAGTATTTGACGATAATGCGGGAATTGTTCGAGCGACAAAAGACAAACTGTTTGTTTGGAAAGTGGAAACGCATAATTCGCCTTCTGCATTGGATCCTTATGGTGGAGCCATTACGGGAATTTTGGGAGTGAATCGAGATGTTATGGGAACGGGAATTGGCGGTGCCGAATTGTTGTTTAATACAAATGTTTTGTGTTTCGGACCTCCGGATTATGACAAAAAAATGCTTAAAGGACAATTGCACCCGAAACGAATTATGGAAGGTGTAGTAGCGGGAATTGAAGATGGTGGAAATAAATCGGGAATACCAACGGTAAACGGTTCGATAATTTTTGATGAACGTTTTGCCGGTAAACCATTGGTTTTTTGTGGAACCGGTGGACTGATGCCTAATAATTATCAAGATAAAAATACTTGGGAAAAACCCATTGATGCCGGCGATAGAATTTTGATGGCAGGAGGACGTGTAGGAAAAGACGGTATTCACGGAGCTACTTTTTCATCGACGGAAATCAATGAAAAATCACCGATGTCGGCGGTGCAAATCGGTAGTCCGATTACTCAAAAAAAATTATTGGATTTTATGATAATCGCTACCCGCAAAGGTTTGATAAAATCCAGCACGGATAACGGTGCCGGCGGCCTGTCGTCGTCAGTAGGCGAATTAGCCGAAATTCCTAATGGAGCCGTTGTTTTTTTGGATAAAATACCATTGAAATATTCGGGTTTGAAACCCTGGGAAATTTTTGTGTCCGAATCACAAGAGCGTATGACCTTGGTTGTTGAACCCGAAAAAGAAACCGAATTACTCGAATTGGCAAAAAATATGGAAGTGGAAGTAACCGATATCGGATATTTTACAAATTCGGGATATTTGGATGTGCGTTTTAATAATCGTGTGGTAAATTATATTGACCTTGATTTCTTACACAAGGGCGTTCCGCAAAAGAAAATGAAAGCAGAATGGAAAAAACCTGATTTTAAAGAACCACAAAACCTAAATATTACGGATTACAATCATGTTTTGAGTCATTTGATTTCATCTTTGAATATTCGCTCGCGTGAAGATGTTATTCGTAAATACGACCACGAAGTAAAAGGTAAAAGTATTGTAAAACCTTTAATGGGAGAACGTGGAAAATCACCACAGGATGCCGCTGTTATGCGCATTGATCATAATAGTTTTGAAGGAATTGCCATTTCAAATGGAATAAATCCGAAATTTGGTGATATCGATGCTTATGAAATGTCTGCCGGGGCTTTTGATGAAGCTATTAGGCAAATAATTGCAGTAGGAGGCGAACTTCCCAATTTGAAAAACAACGATGATATTTTTTGGACGGTAAATGATAATTTCTGTGTTCCCGATTCATTTTATGATGAAAAAAACAATCCCGACGGAAAAGAAAAATTAGCCAAACTGGTGCAAATGAACGAAGCGCTTTATGATATGGCTACTTTTTTTGATATCCCGATGACCTCCGGAAAAGACAGTATGAAAAATGATTTTAAAGCCGAAGGAGTAAAAATTTCCGTTCCTCCTACTATTTTGTATTCAATGGTAGCCAAAATTAAAGATGTTCGTAAAACAATTACCTCCGATTTTAAGGCAGCGGGAGATTTGATTTACCAAATCGGAAAAACTTATGACGAGTTGGGCGCATCGGAGTTGTATAAATTATATAACGAATTAGGTGCTAATGTGCCAAAAGTTAGAAAAGAGGAAGCAAAAGATACTTATCTGAAAATGATGCAAGCAAATAAAAAAAATCTGGTAGAATCCGCTCACGATATTTCCGACGGCGGTATGTTGGTTGCCTTAACGGAATGTTTAATAGGAACGGAATTCGGAGCGGATATTGGTTTGGAAAAACTTGGAAATCTGTCTTTGAATGCCAAACTTTTTGCCGAATCACACTCACGTTTTATTGTCAGTGTTAAACCCGAAAATAAAATGCTTTTTGAAGATATTTTCAAAGATAAGGCGTTTTTATTGGGGCAAGTAAGTCAAAATAAAAGATTAATTGTCAAAGATAATAATCATCAACCGATAGATGTTAGTATCAAGGAAATGGAAGCAAGTTTTTCGATTGGTTTTTAATTATTTGAAAATAATATTTCAAAATGGAATAAGAATAATAAAAAAATCGAAACGGCATTTTATAAAAAAATTGTTGAATAATTTTCTTAACTTTTAAAAAAATCGCTATGCTAAACGGAAAAGTATTAAAAGAAGCTTATACATTTGACGATGTATTGTTAGTTCCCGGATATTCGGAAGTTTTACCTTATGAAATAAATCTAAAAACACGTTTGACAAAGAATATTTTCCTAAATATTCCGATCATAAGTGCGGCAATGGACACGGTTACCGAATCTTTAACAGCCATTGCATTGGCGCTGGAAGGAGGATTGGGGATGATACATAAAAATTTATCCGTTCAAGATCAATCAAAAGAAGTGAGGAAAGTTAAAGAGTATAAAGTTGATGAAGTAAACTTTGAAAATGCTGTAACAGATCATAAAAAAAGATTGTTGGTGGGAGCGGCAATAGGGGTCAGCCCCGATTTGGAAAAAAGAGCAACCGCCCTTGCCGAAGCCGGTGTAGATGTATTCACATTAGATTCGGCGCACGGTCATTCCAAAGGAATTATCGATGCTGTAAAATTCATAAAAAAACTATTTCCGGATATTGATATTATTGCAGGAAATGTCGTAACACCCGAAGGAGCCAAAGCATTGGTGAAAGCCGGAGCCGATGCAGTAAAAATAGGCGTCGGACCGGGAGCTATTTGCACTACACGAGTCGTTGCAGGAGTAGGAGTTCCACAATTAACGGCTATCAATGATATTTATGAAACTTTAAAAGATACGGAAATCGGAATAATAGCCGATGGCGGAATTAAATTTTCGGGTGATATTACAAAAGCTTTGGCAGCAGGGGCGCATACGGTAATGTTGGGGCGCATGTTAGCCGGAACCGATGAAGCGCCGGGAGAAATTCTGAATTTGAATGGAAAAAAATTCAAATCTTATGTTGGGATGGGTTCGATGGTCGCTATGAAAAGAGGTAGCAAAGACCGTTATTTTCAACAAGGAAAATCAAATGAAAAATTGGTTCCCGAAGGTATTGAGGCATTGGTTGACTATAAAGGACCGGTAAAAAATATATTATTTCAACTTATCGGAGGTTTAAAATCAGGAATGGGATATTGCGGAACCCCCAATGTCGAAAGTTTACGTAAAAATGCTAAATTTGTTAAAATATCGGGAGCAGGTCTTTCCGAAAGCCATCCACATGATGTTCTCATTGCCAAAAATGCCCCTAATTATGATGTGAAATGATTTATCTCCTT
>JALSTJ010000338.1 GCA_026983815.1 Flavobacteriales bacterium | reverse complement strand
CGCAATATTTGTATATTTGAAAAAACATAAATTCCTATGAAAAAATACATCAAATACTTCTTCATTTTTTTAATTTTACTGACCATCGCAGGTTATTTTTACATCAATAATTTAAAAAATTCCGCATTACCGGATTATAATGAAAACATCAAAATAGAAGGACTGACGGCTACCGTTAAAGTTTACAGAGATGCTTATGGAACACCGCATATTTACGCAGAAAACGAAAAAGATTTATATAAAGTTGTAGGATATATCACCGCACAAGATCGTCTTTGGCAAATGGATTTACTCCGAAGGGTTACCCAAGGACGACTTTCGGAAATTTTCGGTGAAAAAACTTTGGAAACGGATGTTTTTCTCAGAAAATTACAAATTCCGCAAAACTCAAAAAATTTATTAAAAAAATTGGATACTCATAACCGAAATGCTTTGGAATATTTCTCCCAAGGTGTCAATCAATATATCGAACAAAACAAAGACGATTTGCCTTTTGAGTTTAAAATTCTAAAATACAAACCCGAAAAATGGACACCCGAACATTCTTTGAATTTAGTTGGATATATGGCTTGGAATTTGGAATTAGGTTACAAAATGGAAGTCATTCTTAATCAATTGATGCAAAAATTGGATAAAAAATATATCCGCTTTTTATTACCCGATTACAATATAAATAACGAATATGTTTATCCATCCTTTAAATATCAAAAAAACATAAAAACCGATTCGACTTTGGTTGCGGTTTTAGACCAATTGGGACAAATCACTCCGGATATATTCAATGGGAGTAACAATTGGGTAGCAGGCGGACAAAAAACCACCACCGGAAAACCTATTTTTTCCAATGATATGCACTTGATGTTAAATGTTCCGGGAATATGGAGCCGTATGCATCAAAATATCAAAGGAAAATTGAATGTTACGGGAGTAACGCTGCCGGGTTCTCCATATATCGTTGCAGGACACAATGATTACATCGCTTGGGGAATGACCAATGTTATGCTGGATGGTGCGGATTTTTATTTTGAAAAAATCAATCAAGATACTACACAATATTTTCTAAACGGGCAATGGAAAAATTTAATCGTTAAGAAGGAAAAATTTTATATCAAAGATAAACAAGAGCCGATTGAAAGAAAACTATATTTTACGCATCGCGGTCCGGTGATAACCCGATTCGGCGATTTAAAATCCACACCGGTTTCGATGCATTGGATAGGCAATGAAGATTCCCATGAAATTGAAGCGCTTTATAAGTTAAATCGTGCAAAAAATTGGAATGATTATCTGGAAGCCATTAAAGGATTTAACTCGGTCAGTCAGAATATTGCTTTTGCCGATGTCAATGGGAATTTCGGTATCCACATGGGAGCAAAAATTCCCAAACGAACTGCTCCGGGATATCTATTTTATCCGGGCGATACCGATAAATACGATTGGAAAGGATATGTCCCGTTTGACAGTTTGCCCTATGAATACAATCCCGCACGCGGATTTGTTTCTTCTGCCAACAACAAAA
>JALSTJ010000337.1 GCA_026983815.1 Flavobacteriales bacterium | reverse complement strand
ACATTTCCATCCAAAGCCACATAACTCAATCCGGCTTTTTTTGCTTCCACTTCCACAGGATTTTCTTCACGTGTATCACGCATTTCGGCTATATCTTTGTGTCGGAACAAGGCATTATCGTCAATTACTACTTTGGAATCCACTGCCAAAATTTTATTGTCGGAAGTTTTTAAAACGGGATTGATTTCAAATAAAGACGCATCGTTTTTTGTGTAAGCATTGTAAAGAGCTTTTACAAATTTTACCATTTCTTTAAACGCTTGTCCGCTTAATCCCAAATTAAAAGCTATTCTTCGGGCTTGAAAATCTTGTAGTCCGTGAGCAGGATCAATTTCTTCTATAAAAATTTTATCGGGCGTTTTTTCTGCAACTTCTTCAATGTTCATTCCGCCTTCGGGTGAATACATAATCATATTTTTTCCTTTTCCACGATTGAGCATTACACTCATATAGTATTCTTCGGGTTTACTTTCTCCCGGATAATAGACATCTTCGGCGATTAACACTTGATTGACTTTTTTTCCTTCGGGTGGCGTTTGTGGAGTAACCAATTGCATCCCGATAATTTTGGAAGCCAATTCTTTTACTTCATCCAAATTTTTAGCCAATTTTACACCGCCGCCTTTTCCTCGACCACCGGCGTGAACTTGTGCTTTGACCACATACCATTGGGTACCGGTATCTTCCGTTAATTTTTTGGCTGCTTCTACTGCTTTTTCAGGTGTATCCGCAACATATCCGCGTTGCACTCGCACGCCGGATTTGCTTAATATTTCTTTGCCTTGATATTCGTGTAAATTCATAACAATTTTTTATTTTTAAAAATCTATAATTATCTAATGTATGCAAATGTAAGAAATTGTTTGTATTTTGTTCTAACAAAAATCAGGTTTTTTTAATCGTAAAGCCGATAAAAAGAGTAAAAAGAAAAGAGTGGAGAACCATTTCCGTCATAGGTATTTATTTAAAATATAAGTAATGTTATGATTTATAATGAGTTGTAAAAAAAATGATGGAAAAATTGTATTAACACACCCCCAGCCCTTCTCATAGAGGGGAGCTTTGAGGCTAATAAACTTAGTCCTTTCGGCATACGAGGATTTTTCGTAAAATTTGAAGAGAATGGAACGTAAAACTGTCTGCTGTTTGAGGTAACGTTAAGGTTGTATTTAGAAAAATTATTCAACCGAGTTCAGACAGTTTAGTGTAATGAACAAAAAATTTAGAAAAATACTCGTCAGTCTAGCCCCGATAGCTATCGGGATTTTGTTACTTTTTCATCGATGGAAAAAGTAAAAATTTAATTTATTTAGGACAGGATTGGTGGAGAACTTCAATTTAAATCTCTATGTTATTAATAGAATTTTGCCAACGATATTTTAATAACCAAATCAATAAAAAACTGATAAATGTTGCAAGTGTGGCACCAGTTATGCCGATGTAAGGAATCAGTAAATAATTCAGTAGAACATTGATAAATGCGGCGATAAAAGTTATATAAAATATCGTCCAATCCTTCTTATGTGCATATAAAATATAATGATACAAAAATGACCAATTGAGCAGAATATTGGATAATGCCAATAGCAAGAAAATATGAAAATCTTTTAGATATTGCGTTTTGTTAATCCCCATCAATATAATAGGCAGTAAAACGGACAGCAAAACCAAAAGTCCGCCGGAATAAATTAATATTTCTTTTTTAAATTTTGTATAATAAGTCTTGAATTTTTGTTGATCCTTATGGGTTATCCCTTCTACAATGTATGGATACAGCACCGAAACCACCAAAGTAAATAAAACAATATTGATAACAT
>JALSTJ010000336.1 GCA_026983815.1 Flavobacteriales bacterium | reverse complement strand
CCACAATCCTATCGGGAAAATCTCTACCGGTTTGTTCCAAAAGTTGCCATTTCATTTCTTCGCTAATCACCGATTGAAACCTTGCCACCATATCCGGATACGGATGCGGGCCCACCACCGACCCGATAATATAATGAGTATCCGCAGGATGATTGATCCAATCTCTAATTGCCTCATTTGTAGCATCTTTCAAAGTTTTGCTTCCCGATTTTGCAGGTCTCACTTCCGCTCCCAACATTTTCATTCGTGCCACATTCGGTGCCTGTCTTTTGATATCCACTTCGCCCATATACACCACACATTCCAATCCGGCAAGTGCCGCCACGGTTGCCGTCGCCACGCCATGTTGTCCCGCTCCCGTTTCAGCAATAATTCGGGTTTTCCCCATAGCTTTTGCCAGCAAAATTTGTCCAATGGTATTATTGATTTTATGCGACCCCGTATGATTCAAATCCTCACGTTTCAGATAGATTTTTGTTCCGTAATATTCGGACAATCTCCTTGCAAAATATAAAGGAGACGGACGCCCCACATAATCTTTCAAAAGTGTTTTGTATTCCTTTTGAAAATCCTCCGTTTCCATAATTTTCAAATAATTTTCGCGCAACTCCATCACATTTTTTTGTAGCAATTCCGGAACAAAAGCCCCACCGAATTCCCCGTAAAAACCTAATTCATCAATTGTATATTTCATAAACTTTATTTTTTCATTTTTTTAAATATTTAGGGCGTGCCCCTTCCTAAACCAACCACATAAATCCACGGGTCGGGCTTTCCGCTCATTCCGATAGCTATCGGAATCGTTTGCTCCGCACCGTTGTTTTTGGGGCAATACGTGGGCTTCACAAGGTCGCCTCCGTTTGCCAAAAAACAATCGGGCGGAGCTTCACTACATAACCGCTACAATCCCTCACGCAAGGCAATCCGCCACAGTTCCCCTCTACGAGAGAGGTTAAGGGTGTGTCCGTTCAATCTAACGAAATATTACTAAAAAAATCCCCAAATCAACAAACCCACAATTAACCATTAAGCATTAACAAGCCCTATCCAACCGCAAAGACGCAAAGTCCGCAAAGTATCCCCACAAATCCACAAATAAAAAATTATCAATTATCCATTCATCATAATAACTTCCGTCATCAAAACTTCCTCCTTTACCCTATTCTTTAATTTTTTCAATAAAAACCCTCAATTCATCTATATTTTTTAATCCGGGTTCCAACTCAAAACCACTATTGACATCCACTCCATACAACTGTGGATGAGAAAATTTCTGTATTGCTTCAAGCGCATTCATACCAATACCTCCGCTCAACAAAAAAGGTTTATCCAAATAATATTCTTGCAATTTGTCCCAATTAAAAACCACGCCGTTTCCTCCGGGCAATTTTCCCTTGGCATCAAACAAAAACAAATCCACATATTCGGTATAAAAACTACATCTGCTGAAATTGAAATCATTGTCCACAGCAAAAGCTTTTATTACTTCGTAACCTTGCTTTCTGATTTCATTACAAAAAACAGGTGATTCCGAACCATGCAATTGAATAACATCCAATTTATATCGGCGGGCAATTTCCAAAATCTTATCCAAATCGGCATTGACAAAAACCCCTGTTTTCTTGGTTTTGTCAAAACATATTTCAGGAAGTTTGCCGGTAAAATAACGTTGGGATTGCGAATAAAAAATAAATCCCATATAATCCGGCTGTAAATTCAGAAGCTCCTTCATATTTTCGGGATATTTCATCCCGCAAACTTTTATTTTCAAATTTTTCATAATTATTTTAATTGTTAATTGACTTTATTTCTTTAACAAAATTTGCAA
>JALSTJ010000335.1 GCA_026983815.1 Flavobacteriales bacterium | reverse complement strand
TTCATTTGTTTTGGGTTTTCCCCAATTTGATTTCAAAAAATCATTAAGTTTCTTATAATATCGCTTTTTTACTTGATTATTAATTAAGCGAAATATCAGGATAATTATTAATAAAATCAGTAGTAGTTGCATTTATATTATCTATTTTCGGGTGCTATTTTCCATTTTCCAAAATTTGTTCAAATGCATCGGCATTTATTTTTTCCGAAGAGACTATTTTTATATAAATATACGATAAAAATCAAAAATTAAAAACAAAAACAAGTGTTTCCACCACTTTGTGTGCTGTCAAATCTTGGATTAACAATAGTATTATAAATAGAACCGAAAGAATAATTTAAGCCGACGCTAAAAAAGTAATCATAACCGGATTGCAATTCTTTTTGTGCCAACAAAGTTTCTTCCAAGCTCAAATCGCCGGCTGCAATATTTATTTGATTGTGTGTGATGGAATAATTTCCATTTACCCTGAAATTCAGACCTTTGGCTATACGAATATCTACACCTGTTCCAAAATCAAAAGCATTTAATTTGGGATCATTCAAAAAAGTATGATAGGAAATCGATCCGTAAACATTCCCCCATTTTTGCACAAAGCTTCCAGTGATATCCAAATCCAAAACAGGCAACAATTCTTCGGTTTTGTTATAAATTGTTTTTTCAAAATATTTATTGTATTTACCCCCTAATATACCTGAAAAAACCAAACTTTTTTTGGCATTGTCTTTATAGGGAAAAATATCGTATTCCATTCCGCCGGAAATAGTGATTTGGTGCTCATAATTTCTATATTTCGAGCGTAAATAATTCCCAAAAAATCCATAACTCCAATGCGAATTGATGCTCAATATTTCATTTATTTTTGATGAAACCCATTCTTGGTCAGATTTAATTATATTGCCGTTAAATTTATACTCTTGGGTGTTTTTTCCATATTGCATTTTAAAATAAAATTTGTGCGTTTTTTTCACTTGTTTTATATTTAAATATCCATTAATATTTGAATTTTTATTGTTACTGCTACCATTTAACCATAGATTAGTTCCCAATTTAAAAATCCAATTATTCCATCTGTCTTTTTCTTGTTTTTTTGTCGGTTTATTGAGTTTGACTTCTACCATATCATCCATTCCCTTTTGTAGCCAAAAATCAACTAATCCCAACTTAATATATTTCAATATTTTTTGTCGAATCAGTTCATCCGTCATATCTTTATTGGTGGCAAAACTGTTTTTGCGTTGGATATCTTTAAAATCGTTTTGTCCCATAAAATCCAGATGAAAAGTTTCTCCACCGCTTCCATTGGTTTCCGAAGTAATTTGGATATGAACATCGGAATATTGAGGTTCGCGGACAAATTCAACTCCCGAAAGATTTTGTTTGATAAAACTTTGATAGCAGTCGGTTTGACAGTCGTAAAAAATTTTCAAGTTTTTTTGTTGCGCATAAATGGTGGATAAACCCGATATTAACATTAGAAGTATAAAAGATTTTTTCATAGAATTTGGTTTTTTTATAAATAATGTCAAACTTTTAAAATTGTTACAGTTTTTTCAATTTTTTTAATTAAAAACTTTTCAACACCAATCGCAATTCGCCAAAATCGTATTTTTCTTTGGATA
Organism: Flavobacteriales bacterium; assembly: GCA_026983815.1. Lineage (GTDB taxonomy): Bacteria > Bacteroidota > Bacteroidia > Flavobacteriales > Flavobacteriaceae > JALSPZ01. The sequence goes on along the minus strand of JALSTJ010000335.1, from coordinate 207 downwards.
ATTTTCTTAGCTCGGATAGTCCTTTGAAATCGGGATTTTCTTCAATAAATTTTTTAATTTCCAAAAAACGTTGTTCTTCAATTAAATCGGTAATTTTTACTTCGCCGGTCGGGATATAATGTGCCAAATGTCCTATAATTGTTGAAGGAGCAAGATTTCTTTCTTTGGCTATTTCTTCGGGAGTCATACCTTTTTGAAACATTTCCA
>JALSTJ010000334.1 GCA_026983815.1 Flavobacteriales bacterium | reverse complement strand
AACAAACCTATTAAGGCATAAGCCGTCATACGCCCCAAATGATAAAGCAAGGTTTGGAACGACATTTTTGTTTTGTTCTGCCGATCAACGGGTAATATAAAAGCAATAGGACCACACATTCCCAAGCAATGGAAACTCCCTAACAATCCCAGTAATAATGCAGATAACAAAATACCCATAAACCGCTATTTTATAGTTATTTTTTCTTCTTTATAATACGAAGTATCGCCTTGTTTCCAATCGATATTTATGTTCCAACGTCCTGAAATAAAATTGGTTTTATCGATTTTCATTTGATTGTTTTCGTCCAATTTTAAATCAATTTTTTTATCCAATGCTTTGTTATCCGGCTTGTATAAATTTACGCTACCCGATATTTTATCATAAGAAATATATTTTGGAAATTCAACAACAATACCTTTATCGATTTGAATAATTTTTACAGGCACACGCATAGTGTCGGCATTTTGTTTTTTTGCCAACACATCTCCGTAAGATAATTCCTTTTCATAATAATCTTTGGTTACCAGTTCATTTGACTTTAACTCGCCAAAGGATTTATAAAAGGCAATTAAAAATACTGTCATAAATGTGGCATAGACTAAAAGTATAGCCCAACCCCAATGAAATTTGAATTTTTTTGACATGAATATTATAGTTTAAAAGTAAAAGATGAAAGTTAAAAGGCATTTTGTTGACTACCTAAAATCTTTCAACTTTTACTTGTTATTAATTTATTTTTTTTCATTACAATAGAGATTCTTCTTCCGATAGTTATCGGAAACACTCCTATCGTCGCTTCGTTCTGTCCCAATTGCTATCGGGAAGGAATTCCATTCACCATTAAGCATTAACTTCCGATAGCTATCGGAATAACCATTACTTCCAGCTTCCAACTTCCGTCATCGGTCATCTGCCATCTGTCATCAAGCCCTTTCAACTTTTACCTTTCAACTAATGACACACCCCCAGCCCCTCTCATAGAGGGGAGCTTGGCTCTCGTTTTTTTTAATTTCTCGCAACGAGGCTACGCTTACATTTCCTTCAAGGTCTCCAAGCACCTTGAAGGTATCACTACGTCGTCAACATAAATTATTGAAATCCAATATTTCAATTATTATCACTTGCTTCTTGCTTATTTTCATACCTTGAAGGATTGTAAAACCTTCAAGGAAGGGTTTTGCTTCCGACTTCTGACTTACGTCATCTGTCATTCCGATCCGTCAGCTGACGGAGAGGAATCTCATTAACAATTAACCATTCACTTCCGATAGCTATCGGAATAACCATTAAGAATTCACAATTCTATTTAATCGGTGCAATATAAACGGTTTTAAATTTATCCAAAAGTTTTCCGTCTTTGGTATAAATTCCGAATACTATCTTTTTCTCACCGCGTACTTTTTCCTTCGGATAATCTACATAAATCATAAATTGTTTAATTTCTTCTTTTGCCAAATTCAAATCTTCATCTCCGGTCATTATGATTTTTCCTTCTTTATCGCCAATTAATCCCAAATATAATTTGTTAAATGCCCTATTACTTTTATTGATTAAGGTTGTATTATAATAGTTCCGAATTTGTCCATTAGGTAATTCCGTATAAACCAAACCTCTTTGACGCATAACTTTTAATTCTACGGCAGGACGTTTAGCAAACAAAGTTACGAAAACACCCAACAAAATAGTTAGTATAACCGTATAAAATTTAACACGAGGGGTAAATAATTTCGAGTGTCCTTCCTCGATACTTACTTTTGAGGCATAACGAATCAATCCTTTTGGTTTTCCGATGGAATCCATAATAGCATCACAGGCATCCATACAAGCCGTACA
>JALSTJ010000333.1 GCA_026983815.1 Flavobacteriales bacterium | reverse complement strand
TTTCCTTGATCGGCTTCATTAGTTCCGATTTCTCCTAAGGCATACACCATATAGGTATTACCAACAGTTGCCGAACCGCCACCTGCCGACAAACTGCTTTTTCTTAGCGAAGTTTGTCCGTAACCGGCTACAAACAACATTATTGTTAATATAAATAAATATTTTTTCATAATTTTATTATTTTTTTCTTTTAAAAGTTTCCCGTAGGAAACCGATTTTTTCTAAAAAACTATCTTTTAAAGGCTACAAAACTAAATGAACCATTCATTGAATTACCGGAACTATTTACAACTTTTACATAAATTTTTGACGAAGTCGTATAAGCCCTGACATTTCCGATTGAGTTATTTATGCCTCCACTGGCGACTACTGTTACTTCATCATAGTTCGTTATCCCGTTAATGGTTATTTCATAAACACCTGTTCCCGTTTTCGTAACGGTAAAATTTTGAGATTTTTTGTTACCGTCTATATTTCCTGCAGATGTTACCGTGCCCCATGCCACCGGCAGAAAGTCGGCGTTATTGGTGTTTCCTCTCTTTACCTTTCCGGTATATAGTCTGATATTTTTATTCATTTTTATTCCGCCGTCGATAAACACCGCTCCCTCGTAGTTGATACCGAATACTTTGTGGTTTCCCAAACGAGATTCTATAAAATCACCTGTTGTAGCACCGGCCGGTAAAACGAGTTGAAGCACATCTAAACTACTAGCAACATTATTCACCTTAAACTCCACTAACTCCGTTGAAGTGGCGTCGCCCGTTACTTGTAGCTTGCGGTTTGAAGAAGCACCCACATAAACCGCGTCCTGAACGCCCCTAATTTTATCAGCCATTTTGGCAAACGGAACGCTTTCTAATGGTTCTAAATTTATCAAGTTTTGATAACCGCTTCCGCTGTCAACTGCCACGGAATATTTCATGTTGTTCGGACTCCAATCAATGTCGTCAAAAGTGGCAGCCGTTCCACCCAATTTGGTTCCGGTTCCTATAACTACCGAAAAAATACCGTAAGCATCCGTATTGACACCCGCATGCTCTTCCTTCCAGCGAAGCGTGTTGCCTTGATGAATGGCAATTTTAACATTAACTACAGAATTACCCAAAGGATTACCACTACCGTCGGCAACAAGTCCTTTGAAATTAAATCCGGATTGTGCGTTTAGCAACAAGCCCGAGACTACCAATGAGATAAATAAAATTGTTTTTTTCATAATATTACATTTTTAAAAATTAATTATGACACAAAATTAGAAGGAAGGTCGGCAAAGGACTTTCTCATATGTAACAATCTTAATCAGATATGTAAAATTTTTAATTTAATTTTTAAATTTGGAAGCATATTCCGTAGGAGAGCAACCGAAAACTTCCTTAAAACATTTGCTGAAATAAGCAGGATTGTTAAAACCGACTTCGTAACATACTTCGGAAATCGTGATATTGGAGCGTTTGATAATTTCGGTGGCTTTTTTAAGTCTTTGAGAGCGAATAAATTCGGTGGTACTTAAACCTGTGGTTGCTTTTAATTTTCTGTGTAATTGCATCCGGCTGACATTGAGTATTTTGGCAAAATCGGAAGCGGTAAAAGAGCTATCTAACAGATATTTGTTTAAAACTTGGTCAATTTGTCTCAAAAATTGTTCATCGGTATTATTATCAGCCAGTTCAATGATGTCTTTTCTTTGGACACGGGAATATCTTTCTTTTAATTTTTGCCTTTCGTTCAAAAGATTTTCCACTTTTATTTGTAAAAGTTCTTCATTAAAGGGTTTGGTAATATAGTCATCGGCTCCGCACTTGGTGCCTTCGATTTTGTTTTTTACACCGGCTTTTGCCGTAAGCAATATTATGGGAATATGACTGGTAATAAAATTGTTTTTAAGACTTTTACACAATTCAAACCCGTCAATTTGGGGCATCATTACATCACTTATGATAAGATCGGGAATCTTTTTTACGGCTTTACGAATGCCTTCCTCTCCGTTTTTTGCTTTGATAATATTATATCGGTCTTTTAGGATATCGGTAACATAATTCAGAATCTCTTGGTTATCGTCCACAATTAAAACCAAGGGCTTATTTTTGGTATGTTTTGTTTCGGTTTGACTGTTTTCGTTACAATTTTCAACTTCATTATTTTCAACATCTAAAAATTTGTTTTCTTTTTCTTTGATGCAATAAATTTCATTTTCGGAATAAGATTCTTTATCAATGGGTATTTTTACTTGAAAAGTTGTCCATTTTCTTTCGCTTTTGGCAGTGATAGTTCCTTTGTGTAGATGAACAAGCTCTTTGATTAATGCCAATCCCAAACCTACACCTTCTGCATTTATATCTTTTTGATAAAAACGTTCAAAAATCTTGTTTAACTCTTCCGGGGTAAGCTTTTCTCCGGTATCTTGTATAAGGATTTCCAAATATTTGGTATTACAACCGATATGAAGTTTGATTTCACCTTTCGGATGGGTATATTTAACGGAATTCGATAATAAATTGGAAAGTATTTTTTCCAAAGCATCCCTATCAAACCAAATATTCTTTTGAGGACATTTGATGATCCATTTAAAATTGATTTCTTTTTGTTTGGCTAAATAATCAAAACTTTCAATAATGGGGTTTACAAAATGAGTAAAATTATGATTCGAAATCTTTAAAACAAAATATCCGGCATCGATTTTTGATATATCCAAAAGTTGATTGATTAAGCTCAAAAGTCGATTGGAATTGCGATTAATAATATCTATTTTCTTGCGGTCTTCTTCATTGGATAAAACATTTTTTAATTGTGTGGAAATTCCGGTAATAATTGTAAGAGGGGTTCGGAATTCGTGTGAAATATTGGCAATAAAAGAGGATTTGATTTTATTGATTTCAATCAAGTTTTCTTTTTTGGTTTTCTCAAACTCCAAAGCTATCTCGTTTTTGATATTTTTCATAAGGGTCTGCTTATTCAAATAGCTGATGACCATAAAAAACAAAATGATTTCAAAAACTGCAATATTTAAGAAAACGGTATAATTATGAGTCAAAATGGTATTCAAATGAGAAATTAATAGTAAAAAAGCACCGAAAATAATTACTTTATCGGTTAGAGTGGATTTATTCATCAGTAAATAAACCGAATAAAATGTTCCGATAACTGCAAAAATCAAGGTGTAAAGTAAAAAAATCTTATGATTTATCAATATATGCGAATCCGATATTGAAAAAACAGGAATCAAAAGAGCATAAGCCAAACTTGCTACAACAAATAAGCGAGCAAATCCGTATAGTTTTTGATTTTTTTGTTTGAGCCGTAAAAAATGTATGGCAAAATAAAAATAAAATACTGTTCCCAAAACTTGAAATAAAAGATCCAAAACATAAACCGCTTTGGGATGAAATTTTAGGGCAAAACTTGAAATATACGGAATTTTTATAGCAAAAATGAGAGTTATACAAATCAAATACAGACTATAAAACAGATAATTTTTGTTTTTGGTAATTAAAAAAGCGATAAAAAACATCAAAAATGAAAACAAAAAAATTGCAGTATAAAAACCGGATTGAATAAAATCTTTATCAACCGGAAAATAACCTTTGATCATATTTTTATTATTCGTGATGAGTATTTGAGGAGTAACTTCCGACTTTAAACCTTTGAAGGAAATCATTTTATAGTTATAAAGGAAAGCTTTTGAAAAATCAATTGAATCAAACGGGATGACCACAAGATTTTTTGTTTGAAGGTTATAACGGGAGGTTTCAGGATTGATAAAACCCAACGGATTTTGAATATATTTCCCGTTTTTGTAAGGAATATGTAAATTTCCTATTTCAATATTTTTAAAATATAAAGCTATATATTTTCCGCTACCCTTCGGTTGAACAAAAAACTCTTTCCACAAATTCAGGTTCGGATTTTTGGTAAACCTCCGATTATCATTAATACTTTTGTTAAGCAATTCCTGCAAGTGAAATTTACGGGAAAGATTCTTCAAAGAATAAATTTTATTATGAGGAACGGTATAAAACGAATCTTTTTGGGATAATACAAAAAACCTGTTTTCCTGCGAATTAGAAAAAACAATAAAAAACAATAAAACCGAAAAAAATAAATATTTTAAATTTTTCATCAATTAAGCTTTTTACTTCGATTGATAACTACCCCTCAAATGTTAGAACAGAACTTTATGCAAGATAAAAAATAATTTACATTTTTGTTTGTCAAAATAAATTTTTTGTATATTTGCACTCGCAAACAACGGGGTACCTTAGCTCAGTTGGTAGAGCAAAGGACTGAAAATCCTTGTGTCCGCAGTTCGATTCTGCGAGGTACCACAGAAAAAGCCACTTATTTTGAGTGGCTTTTCTTTTTTAAATACTATTTCTTTTGTTTTTGTATTTTTGTAACGAAAATTCAATTTTATGTCTATTTTTTATTTGATTGCCGGAATTGTTTTACTTGTTGTAGGAGGTGAATATTTGGTAAAAGCTTCTGTAGCACTTTCCTTAAAATTCAGATTATCACGTATTGTCATTGGGATGACAGTTGTTTCTTTTGCTACTTCTTTGCCTGAATTATTGGTTAGCATTAATGCTGCAATTGCCGGGCATCCGGATTTAGCTTTGAGTAATGTTGTAGGTTCCAATATTGCGAATATCGCTTTAGTTTTGGGCATTACAGCTATTCTTACGCCCATTTATATCAAAAAAGTTTCCTATAAATTTAATATACCTGTAATGATTTTGATGTCCATATTGGTTTATTGGTTTTTGAAAAATGATTTGGTATTGAGTTTTGCCGAGGGGTTGATACTATTTTTATTGCTTATTATTTTTGTATATGCACTAATCAAAAATTCATCTCTGGGAGGAGAAATAGATTTGGACGAATTGGATGAAATTGATGAAGATGTTGAACAATCTTCAATTTTTAGAATTTTGTTATGGTTATCGTTCGGCGGTTTTGCTCTTTGGGCGGGCTCTGAACTTTTGGTAAAAGGAGCCGTTGAGTTGGCAAAATATTTAGGGGTTAGCGAAAGAATAATCGGGGTAAGTATTGTAGCTATCGGAACAAGTATTCCCGAATTGGCGGCTTCCGTTATTTCCGCACTAAAAAAGGAAAAAGATTTGTCATTGGGAAATTTAATCGGTTCGAATATTTTCAATATAGGTTCGGTTTTGGGGATTACCGCTATGATAAAACCCATTCATGTAACTGATTTAAAATTGATAAATTCTGATATTATTTGGATGTTGTTAATCGCAGGTATTCTAATACCTTTTGCGTTACTTCCCAAACGACATAAAATCGGGTGGTGGAAAGGAACTGCTTATGTTTTAATTTACTTGGCTTATATGTATTTTGTGGTCAGTTGAATTTATCGAAACTGAATAATGTTGATTCCCATATTTACGGACTGTTTCTTTGAAGCACTCAAATCGGATAATCCGATTAAATTATCTGCCGCAATATAAAATTGAAATCTTTTGATGTTTAATACCATAGCCGCTCCAAGAGAAGTATAACCGAAATTGTCAGCCGTAAAATTGATTTTGGTGTGAAAAAACTTTGACCATTTTTTCTGGTAGTATAAACTAGCCCCCCAGTAAATGCTTTGAAAAGGTCTGTATTGATAAAATCCAATAGCCCCTAAAAAAGAAGTATAGTTATCTTTTATGTTTAAAAAATCTTCACATTTCGGATGTTTCAAATCTTCCAACCCATACTTTAATCCTACATAAAAAGAAGTAGGACGCCAAGAAATATAGTTTTGCTTATTTTCTCCGGATTTTATTTTTTTATTAAAATCGTTCTTGATTTGTGTCCAATAATTAATTACCGAATTTTCTGGAAATTCAACATGCGCTCCTTCAAAAATATAAGAACCTTGGACTTTGTAATTTCTGATTTTGGAAGTGTAATAAATAAAACCCAGATCCAATAATGAAGCGGATAATTGTAATCTATCAGTATATTTATAAGTTAAGCCCAAATCCAAACCTGGCCCGAAATTTTTACTAAATAGGAATTTATTGACAATTTCAGAAGTTGTTGGATTATTACTAAAACTTGAAGAATATACATTCAAATTAATATTGTCCAAATGATGTGCATAATAATTGTTTTCCCCTTCGTTGGTGTAAAATTTTCCATGATTTCCAACGCTTTGCCCATTTACAATTCCGGAATATAATTTAATGCGATAACCCACATTCAATTGCCAATTGGCTTGTTTGTTCATTCCATAATAAATGGTTTGAACAAATTCCGTTCGTGTAGAAAGAAATCGAAGGTCATAAACATCTTGCAAGTGTGATGCATTTCCGTCCAACCCCAGCTGAATAAAATCTCCGGGAACAGTATTAAAATGGTCAAAATCCCAATACATTCCGATATATTTAAACCGTTCCAAATCGTCAGTCCAACCATATGTAAAAAGTTCCTGATGATAATGAGCGGTGAAAAAATCTGTATTTTTCAATTGATGAACAGTTTGATAGAGTTTTTCATTAAAATTTCCTCCTTGCGAAAACAAGTCTGCTAAGCTAAAACCGCTGTTTCCCATAAAAATTTCTGAATTTCCAAGCAAAGGAACAGAAAAAAGTTTTTCATAAGGATATTTAATTCCCGGATTATAAGATAAAGAATGAGCAAAACTTTCAAAATCATATTCCAAAGGATGAAATTGAGCCGACAGGGAAAAATTTACCCAAAACAATAAAATTAAAAATCTGTTCATAATCTAATGCGCTCTTATATAAAATTTTGCTTTGGATTGAATGTGTAAAAGTTCATCTTCCACAGGAAGGTTGGCGGGATAAATATCGATTTTTAAAACAATTTTCCTGAAATTGACAAATTCGGGATTAAGAGCTTTGGAATATTCATAAATATTTTCACCTTCAACAATTGAAGAAGTAGCGGGTTGGATGTCTAAACTATCTTGTTCAACAATTTGTTGGTTGTTATCTATATAAAAAACATGTGTAAGAAAATGCCTTTGAAAACTATTGGAATATTTGATATAAATCTCTGCTTTTATAAAATTATTTCTCGTGCTATGATCTTTAAAAACACCGAAATCCAACGTATCATAAATTGTCTCTCTAAAATTTCCTTGATTATCAGTTAAATTGGGCTTGTGTAAGTCCAAATAAAAAATATCTCCTTCAAAAACAGGAAAAGCTTCAAAAGTTTTCGCTTGATCAAAATCCAGAGGTTTTGTGCAGGAAAACAATAATAAAAAGCCCCACAATAAAGTATAAAAACGTTTCATGCCCAAAAATTCTATTTTACAAAAATACAAAAGTTTATAAGTATAACGAGTAACATTTAGAACATATCCCGATAAGTTTTATATTTGCATAAATTAATCTCAAATGATGAATAGAGAAACTACAACGAAAAAGATCGATGAAAAATTACAAGGCAAAAGTCTAATTGCCGGACAAAATCCTTTTAATCATAAAAAAGTTTATATAGAAAGCTATGGCTGTCAAATGAATATGAACGATTCGGAAATTGTAGCTTCCATACTTTCAAAACAAGGATATAATACAACTTCCGATTTGAACGAAGCCGATTTGATATTGATCAATACATGTTCCATTCGTGAAAAAGCCGAAACCACCGTAAGAAATCGTATAAAACACTTTAATGGATTGAAAAAAAACAAGCCCAAAACCAAAATCGGTTTAATGGGATGTATGGCCGAACGTATGAAAGAAAAACTATTGGACGAGGAAAAATTGGTAGATATGGTAGTGGGTCCCGATGCATATCGAGATTTGCCCAATTTGATCAACGAATTGGAAGACGGACGAAAAGCCATCAACGTATTGCTTAGCAAAGAAGAAACTTATGCCGATATCGAACCGGTTCGCTTGAACTCCAATGGTGTTTCCGCTTTTGTTTCCATTACCCGCGGTTGTGATAATATGTGCACCTTTTGTGTCGTTCCGTTTACCCGCGGACGTGAACGCAGTAGAGATCCTGAAAGCATTATCAGAGAAATAAAAGAACTGCAAAACAAAAATTTCAAAGAAGTAACGCTTTTGGGACAAAATGTGGACAGTTATCTTTGGTATGGCGGCGGATTAAAAAAAGATTTTGACAAAGCAAGTGATGAAGCCCGAAAAAATGCGGTGGATTTTGCCAAACTTTTGGATAGAGTGGCAACCGAATTTCCCGGCATACGTATCAGGTTTTCCACTTCCAATCCGCAGGATTTCAGTTTGGGTGTTATCCGAACGATGGCAAAACATCCCAATATTGCCAAGCACATCCATTTGCCGGTTCAGTCGGGGAGTGATAGAATATTGGAATTGATGAACCGAAAACACACGGTGGAAGAATACAAGGAAATTATAGATAATATCCGAAAATATATTCCCGATTGTGCCATTTCGCAAGATATGATAGCCGGATTTAGCACGGAAACCGAAGAAGATCACCAAAAAACTTTGGAATTGATGGAATACGTAAAATACGACTTCGGTTTTATGTTTGCCTATTCGGTGCGTCCCGGAACTTTGGGTGCCAAAAAATTGGCGGATGATGTTCCACATCATATAAAATTACGACGCCTACGGGAAATTATAGATTTGCAACAAAAACACAGTTTGTATCGTATGCAAGAATTTATCGGCAAAACCGT
>JALSTJ010000332.1 GCA_026983815.1 Flavobacteriales bacterium | reverse complement strand
CCTTGAATATCAGAAATTTATTACTGGAACATTACAATCCAAACCAATTAGGTAAAGATATTGACGGTAACTTATATGAAGCACTCGTCGGGGCTATTTTTTTAGATAAAGGCTACCTTGGAGCACGCCGGTTTATCTATAAAAGTATGATAGACTCTTATATAGATTTGGAAAAATTAGACAAAAAAATCAATAGCTATAAAAGTTATGTGATTGAATGGGCACAAAAACAGCATGTTGATTATAACTTTAAAGCCGAAAACAGCAGTAATAAGGGATACAGGCATTATTATAAAGTCAATTTATTCCTAGATAACAAAAAGGTGAGTTACGGAAGGTCTTCAAGCAAAAAGAAAGCCGAAGAAATTGCCGCTAGACGTGCTTATTATACTTTGAAGGAAATCCCTAAATAAACCGGAAAAATTTCTTCAATGGTAAAAAGAAAACTTGTAATAAAATACGACAGAACTGCCGGCGATATTCCTTATTTAATTTATGGCTTAAATTCAAACACAAATCCGGTTAAATTCGTGTTTGAAATCAATAAAAATACAGAACAAAAATTTCAACTTTGTAAGGAAAATATTTCAGCAATAATCAATGACAAAAAAGTATCATTTCCTTTATTTGCCGAAATAACAGCCGACAATAATGAACCTATAAGATTGATAATAAATAAATTATCTAACCCCATAAAGAAACAGGGACTTTTGTTTGAAGTTGAAAATTTTCAAATATTATACCCGAAGTATAAGAAATTTCAATATATTTTATTCATTCCCGAAAATCATATTTTAAGAGCAAATTTATTAGATATTATCCCCGAAAAAATATTGGAATCTACCCCTGAATTACTAGAACCAAAATATATTAAACCTTTTCCTATTTTTAGTTTTGATTGTTGGTAAATTTTTAATCAATCTCTATTAAGATTTAAACAATCATCCGAACCTCACTCAACCGATGCGAATAACGTTTGAATTGCAAACTCCAAATGCCTTTTTCGTCTATCGGGTCAATATGGGCGTTTCCGTGTGAGTGAAATATTTTGCCGTTGCCCAACAGAAATCCAACGTGAATAACTTTGCCTTTGGAATTGGTAAAAAATGCCAAATCTCCCGGTTCGGCTTCTTCTAATTTTATTGGAGTTCCTTGTGTTGCTTGGTCTTTGGCGTTTCGTAGCAAATGGTGTCCGCATATTTTGTATGCCATTTGCGTCAGCCCCGAACAATCCAAGCCAAAGTGTGTTTTTCCACCCCAAAGATACGGCGAATTGAGATAAGTAAAAGCAAATTTCAAAACCACATCTTTTCCGTGTTTTCCGGTGATATAATTTCCTTTAAAAATACCCGTTTCATCGCCCATTTGAATGGTTTTGTTTTCAGGATTAAAATCGGGTAATGAGCTTCCCATGGGCAATAGAAAACTTCCTCTGTTTTCAAAATAAACTTCACTTAAAATATCGGCGGAAAAATAAGCCTGTCGATTATTTATTTCCTCGAATTTTTCATCTGATATTTCCAAAATAACTTTTTCATCAATCCAACCTTCATAATTATCATAAGAAGTTCGGATATAATTCCATTGATTTTCGGTTTTCAATACTTCAAAAGTATCGCCAAAAAGCATCTGTGTCATAATCTCCGATTCATCTGATGCTTGTGAACGTATTGGAACAATTGTTCCGAAATTTATTGCTTTCATATAATAGTAAGTTTAAAGGTAAAAGGGACAAGGTAAAAGGTGTCGAATCTAACTTTTAACTGTTTAAAAAATAATGTTTTATATTTCATAATTAGTATTTATTCGGTTGATTGTTAATATGTTTTTGATAATTTATC
>JALSTJ010000331.1 GCA_026983815.1 Flavobacteriales bacterium | reverse complement strand
TATAATTGGCTATAAAATAGCTGACAAACAGCACAATAACCATTTTCCAATCAATAGCCCCTTCTTGTTGATATTTGACAAAAGCACCCAAACTAACCGGAGGCAAAAGTATGGCTAAGGTCAATGCGCGGGCATGATTTTTTTTCATATTGAAAAGCATCAAAAAAATAGGCACCATCAGCACGCCTGCTCCTATACCGAACAATCCGCCGATAATTCCTGTAAGCGCTCCGATAAAAAGCATCCACCATAAGGGAATTTTTTCTGTTTTTTCAATATGTTCCGCTTTGTATAATTGTGGAAAAAGTTGTAATATTCCTATAATTATCAGTAGTAATGCAAAATATTTTTTTACCGAAAGTTCTCCGAAATGAAAAGCCAATTCCGCTCCGAAATATGAAAAAACCGCATACGAAAAAACGCCAATCAAAATGCTTTTCCATTGCATTCGGACTTCTTCTTTAAGTGTAAGAATCCCCAGTAAACTCATAGGTCCCAACATCATGGTAAGCACGGTTCCTTGGGCGGTGTATTGCGAAATTCCACAAACCAAAACCAAAAAGGCAATCATAAACGGAGCACCGCCAATGCCGGCATATCCCCCGATGTAACCTATCAGCAATCCCAATAGTATGATGATGAGAATGGAACAATGCATAGTTTCAAAATGTTCGGCAATTTACAAACATTTTATCAATTTTTTCTTTTAGCAGGAGCAGGAATTTTTGTTTGGCGTGTTTCCCCTTTGTTTTTGTATAGGCGGACAAGCCACTGAACCATAAGAACAATAGATACAACAATCTCCTGCCAAGGGTTTCAATAACCGATGACAATTTTCGCATTCATAAAAATACTGACAAGCATCTTCGGGCATTATTTCTTTTTTTTGATACCCGCAATGTGGACAAGTTACGATGGATTCCAATAAAATTTCCATAAAAGTAATTTTCAGCAAAATATCACTTTATTAAATATTTAACAAAATTATCTTGACAAATCTTGTATAATTTCGTAACTTTATAAGAAAAACGACCGATGACTGCTAATAATTTATTTTTGATACTCTTGGAGCTTGCCCGTTTGGCAATTATGGAAGGTTTGACAGGAGAAAAATTGATTGACCGAGAAGCTTATTTAAAAAAATATCCCGAATTGGCTCAAAAACAAGCGGTTTTTGTAACTTTAAATAAAAAAAGAGAAGCCGGAAAACCCACTTTACGTGGTTGTATCGGTTCTATCATACCCACACGAAGTTTGATAGATGATGTAATTTACAATGCCAAAGCAGCTGCTTTTGACGATCCGAGATTTCCCCCGCTTACACCGGATGAATTTAAGGATATTCAAATAGAAATTTCTTTATTGAGTATCCCCGAAAAATTGGAATATTCCGATACGGAGGATCTAAGACATAAAATCATTTCCGGAAAAAACGGCGTAATTTTAAGATTGGCAGGTAAGCAAGCTACTTTCTTGCCACAAGTATGGGAAGATTTACCCGATTTTGATACATTTTTCCAACATCTGTGTTTAAAAGCCGGCTTGCCGGGCAATTGTTTGGAATATCATCCCGAAATATGGACATATACCGTTAAAAAAATTGAAGAAGATGAATGAAGTAGTTAGCAACAAAGTCCAAGTGATGGACAGATTTTATCAAAAAAAAGGAAATAAAATCAAATGTTTGCTCTGCCGTCATTATTGTGAATTGAAAGACGGACAAACCGGCGTTTGCGGAGTCAATAAAAACGAAGGAGGACATTTGATAAATTTGGTTTATGGAAAAATTTCGGCTTTCAATATCGATCCGATTGAAAAAAAACCTTTGTATCATTTTTTGCCCG
>JALSTJ010000330.1 GCA_026983815.1 Flavobacteriales bacterium | reverse complement strand
GCAAGTATGTTGGCAAGGGACTTGAAACCCAATCGGTTGGAAGCTTTGAAAAAAACCGCAATCAATTTTATCAAAAGACGACCCAACGACCGTTTTGGGGTGGTATTATACGCAGGTGAAGCTTTTACGCAAGTGCCCATAACTTCCGATCACAGAATTGTAATGCAAGCCGTTCGGAAAATAAATTTTAATCAACTTTTCAATACTTTGGATCAAGGAACGGCAATAGGAATGGGGTTGGCAACCGCTATCAACCGTTTGAAAGATAGCAAAGCCAAGAGCAAAGTGGTCATTTTGATGACCGACGGGGTGAACAATACCGGTGAAATTGATCCGCTTACGGCTTTGGAATTGGCCAAGCAATTCGGGATAAAAGTTTATACCATCGGTATCGGAACAAACGGTTATGCTCCGACACCTGTGGCTTTGGATAGTAGAGGCGGATTTATCTACCGTAATGCAAAAGTGGAAATTGATGAAAAACTTTTACAAAAAATTGCCGATGAAACCGGAGGAAAATATTTCCGGGCAACGGATAATTATGAGTTGAACAAGATTTATAAATCAATCGATAAATTGGAAAAGACCGAAATCAAAGAGACCAAATATTATAATTATAAAGAACTATATCGTCCTTGGGTTTTGGCTTCGGTATTGTTGATGTTTATCGTTGGGTTATTGCGCTATACTTGGTTGAAGAGTTTTATTTAAAAGAAAAGAATTATGTATCAGATAGAAGAACCGAAATATTTAATGCTTTTGCTCATTATACCTATATTATGGTTAGCATATTTTTATATGCGAATTTGGCAAAACAAAAAGCAAAAAAAACATATCGATGCTAAACTTTTTCCCAAAATAGTCAAGGAAAAATCACGATTAAAACCTTTTGTGCGAATGTTGTTGCTTTCTTTGGCATTGGCGAGTTTAATCATAGGTTTGGCCAATCCGAAAATGGGAACCAAATTGGAAACGGTGAAGCGTAGGGGAGTGGATATAGTTTTTGCTGTGGATGTCAGTAAAAGTATGGATGCCGAAGATGTGAAGCCTTCACGATTGGAAAAAGCCAAACGTTTGGTTTCGGAAATTATTGATCATTTGGTTTCCGACCGGGTTGGAATTATTGCTTATGCAGGAGAAGCATATCCTTTGTTACCGATAACGACCGATTATGCAGCGGCAAAAATCTTTTTACAAAATATGAATTCCAATCTGGTATCGTCGCAAGGGACTGCCATTGATGATGCAATAGATTTGGCTACTACTTATTTTGACGAAGATGATACCAATAAGATTTTGGTCATTATTTCCGACGGTGAAGATCATTCGCAAAAAGCCGTCGAAGCTGCCAAAAGAGCTGCCAAGGAAGGTGTTACGATTTTTTCGATTGGAGTAGGAACAAAAAAAGGAAGTTTGATACCCATCAAAAAAAATGGGATAATGTATGGATATAAAAAAGATAAAAATGGGAAAACGGTGGTTACCCGTTTGCACGATGATATTTTAAAAGAAATTGCACGCGCAACCAACGGAAGATATATCCAAGGAAATCATACCAAACAAGTGGTAAAATATATCACCGATGCTTTGAAAAAGATGGATAAAAAAGAATTTGAAACGACCCAATTTTCGGATTACAAAGACCAATTTCAATGGTTTTTATTAGCCGGATTGATTTTTATGGTGTTATACGTTTTGGTATTGGACAGAGAGACTCAATGGTTGAGAAAATTGAATTTATTTGGTGAGCTGGATGAATAAAAAATAAAAAAACATTTTAAGATGAAATTAAAAATCCTATACATATTATTGATAAGTTTTTCAATTGTTTGGGGACAGGAAAAT
>JALSTJ010000329.1 GCA_026983815.1 Flavobacteriales bacterium | reverse complement strand
CGCTACTCCGGATTCTTTGGATATTTGAGACATAGGCGTTTCTTGAATACCTTGCTTTGCAATTAATTTTAAAGCTGTTTTTAGTATTTTTTCTTTTTTTGTCATATTAAAATGAATGTTCATTCGGGTCAAAGGTAAGTAAAATTTTCTATTGTGCTATATAATTATTTAAAAAAAATTATTTGCTACATTTTTTTAATAAATTTTAAAGTATGAGTTTGATCATTGAAAAGGTGAATTTCAATAAAATAAATACCTGATTTTAGAGCGGAAATATCTATAAAATTCCCGTTGATTGTTCCTTGTTTTACCGTTTTGCCGGTACTTGAAAAAATTTGATATGTTTTTCTGGTGAGATAAGGGTTTGTATAAATAATTTCGGCAGTGGGGTTAGGGTATAACATCAGATTGCCAATAGTATTATCTTTTATTTCATTAGCTTGTTGATATTCGTAAGCTCCAATATCAAAACCTGCTCCTTGAGGTCGTGTGATACTATCAAAATCAATAGTAGGAGCATCAATAGGGGTTCCGGTATCTATGCAAGGAGAAGTTTCTTGCAACATAAAATTATGGTTGGTTGCATCGGAAAACAAAGGGTCTGCCAATATCCCGTTTTGTGACTGGCCGGTTGCAGTTTTAAAATCGGCGAAATTGGTGTATTCCGAACCTCTCCAATCAAAAGTTCTATCGGGATACCAGCAATTATAATCTACGCTGTTGTTCACATCCACATTATTTCCTTCTACGTAAATATTATAAATACCGGTAGGCGAGCCGTAAAAAATATTGTTTTTTACCACAATATTTCTGCAGGGACCAAAAGCCAATTCGCCATATCCGTTACTATATGAAGTATTGTTATATACATTTACATTTTGCACTTCTCCGGGAGTCGCCGAACCGCCGCCTCCTATCCAAATTCCGTAGTAATCATTGTTATAAACGATATTGTTTCGAACCAATATGCCTCCTGAAATTTCTCCATCGTGTTCATCTCCGATTTCAATACCGCAAAAATCATTATTGTAGCAAATATTGTTCTCAATAACGATTGAATTGGGGAGTCCGGGTCTTCCGGCGCCGTCGGTATAAATTCCCGATCCCCAAGAACCTTGTCCCGAATTATAACAAATATTTCCTTTTACCAAACCATTGACCGGACGTCCGAAAGGTTCTCCGTTTAAGCTGTCTCTTCCGATGAGGTCGATACAGATATTTGTGCCGTCGTGAACAATATTATCGGTTACTTGAAAACCGTTCACTTCGCCATAGATGGTCAATTGTTCGTTTCCACCGGTGTTATTATTGTAAATTTCGTTTCCATCGACAACAATATTGGTCATTTCGCCGGTATTCATTCCGTTTTGATAGCCCAATTGCGCAAATATAATCATGGCATGACCGTGTGCCACCAAATTATCGCTGTCATATACTTTGCAATTTCTTATTTCTATATGATTTGAAGGTCCCATCATCAGAATACCGAACCAAGTCTGATAATTTTTTATTTGAATTCCTTGTATGCGGATATAACTTGCACGTTCCGTCAGACTTGGATCACCGTTACAGATAAATCCTTCAAACCAAACATTATATTCATTGTTGTAATTAGGAACACCTGCTCCGTCAAAAATCACCGTATCATTTTGATAATTTGAATAAGTGATATAGCCTTCTTGTTCGGATCCCGAATTTTTACAAAACAGTCCCGTATGGTAGGTTCCTCCCATAAAATAAACGGTATCTCCGGCTTCTGCCGTCATTCCGGCTTTAATGGGAGTTGCCCAAGGTTGAGCAAAAGAGCCGTTATTATTATCATCACCCGCGGGAGAGACATAATAAGTATTTTG
>JALSTJ010000328.1 GCA_026983815.1 Flavobacteriales bacterium | reverse complement strand
GTCAAGGTATCTTCAAAGGTTTCCATATCCATATTCAACAATTTAAGCGCTTTTTTCCAATTGTCGGGCAAAATCCGCACTTTTCTTTCTTTTACATACAAACTTCCGACTTCTTCCAAAGCTCTTAAAACGTGAATTACAAAAGGAGTAACAGGATACTTGATATTTCCTGCCAATCCGGATGTTGCGTGTTTTACTTTTCGTCCGGGTTCGGTCAAAACTATTAAATCATTGGGTAACATATTAACCATTCCACGAGCATCCAATTTTTCAACAAGTTGGATAAGCTCTTCTCTATCAAAATCTTTCATTGATTTTTCCAAATCGGAAAGATACAAACCGGTAGTATATGGCAAACGTTTCAAAATTTCCCAACCGTAACGGGTAAGGTTTGGAGTTTTGTTATTGTATGCCAATTCTACCAAAAATCTTCCCGTAGGTGTAGGAGCATTTTCAATGGTTTTTGCTTTTTTTGCCTTTTCAATCCAACGAACATCCGGTGAAAGGAATACGTGAC
The DNA here is from genome assembly GCA_026983815.1 of Flavobacteriales bacterium. Taxonomy (GTDB): domain Bacteria; phylum Bacteroidota; class Bacteroidia; order Flavobacteriales; family Flavobacteriaceae; genus JALSPZ01. The sequence continues at coordinate 1,337 of JALSTJ010000328.1, read as the reverse complement.
GGGTTATAGAAATGGCTTTTACACTTTCGGCTGAAATTTCTCTCGGATGCTCTTTTAGTTTTTTCACCACTTTTTTGCCGTCTTCGGTAAGTTTATAATACATTTTGCCATCTTTGTTCAAATCGGTTGTTACCAATTGAAATCCTTGCATACCAAATAAAGCAGCATCAAAATCATAAACTTTGTGAAACCATTCTTCTTCGGATTTTATATTTTCCAATTCCGCTACATATTTTTGTTTGATTTTAGGCAATTCATTCAAACGTCTGCCATATTCTTCTTGTAATTTTTGTGCTTGTTTGTATTTTTTGGTAATAAGTTCCCGTTTGATATTGTCTTTGGTGGCAATATATTCGGGATTTGATTTGGATTTTTCTTCAATTTCCGCAATGGTTTGCATCACATCAAATTCCAATTCATCGATATCTATACTTTGCGCTTCGTCATCATAATAACCGTTAAAATATAAATCTCCGGCGCGTAACAAATGAACTCCGGCAGGAAGCAAATCTCCTGCTTCATTGATTACGGCTTGTGCCAAGAAATCTTTTCTTAATTCCTCATCTATATCGCCACCGTTTACCAATTCAAACAATGCTTCGAAATACTCTTGTGTTATGGGTTTAAAAAATGCTCCTTTGAGTAATGCGGCTCTTACTTGTTGTCCTACACCGGTCAAATTATAATACAATCCGTCCGGAGCGGAATAAGATAATAAACGTAAAGCTTCGGCTTCGAGAATTTGGAATTTATCGGCTTCCAATAAAAAACGTTTATGTGCCGGACCCGCAGGTGTTTTTTTCAAAAATTCCTGCAAGGGTTTATTTACATAAAAATAAGGTTCCACTTCTTCATAAACTTCCATCACTTTTTTACCGAATTCACTCAAAACGCCATCGACTACCATTCCGCGTTTTTCCAACTTGGGACGGATGATATCATTTACCTTGTCTTTTGCCATTTGGGCGGTATAAAGCATATTGATAATTTCGCTACCTACAAATCGGAAGTTATCATCATATTGATTGATATCGGGCATAACCCCTTCATATTGCGCCATACGATAGGCTTCCATAAGCATCATTCCCGGGTAAGTCAAAAAGAAATGATCACCTTCTTCGCGTAAAAGTCCCATTTGGACCAATTGCACATAATATAAATAATCCTTGTCATCGCTAAGGACTTCCAAGGAATCTATACTGTTCATTTTGTTATCGAATACCAATTCCAAGATATTCAAATGTTTTTTTGTTAAAATCATAGTCTTAAATTTTTAAGTTTCATTGGAAAAATATCAAAAGTAACGCCAATGACGGATTTTTGACAAAATAACAAAT
>JALSTJ010000327.1 GCA_026983815.1 Flavobacteriales bacterium | reverse complement strand
GGTTTTCACTTCCGAAAGCTCTTATCAGATTAATGGCTATTCTCAATGAAAAAATTTCTTGTTTGTTGGGACAAATACCTTTATTAAATAAGGATAAATATTATATTATAACCCAATCTAACTGGTTATGTGATAACTCTGATATTCAGAATGATTTCAATTTTTTTCCCGAATATGATTTAAAAAAAGGTTTGGATGAAACCATTGAATGGTATAAAAATCAATAAACTAATAAAATAATATGTAACTATTATAACAAATTTTTATTATTACAATAGTTAAATTTTATAATAAAATATAAAAAATAACACAAAAATACATTATTTTTGCCAAAATTTAAGAGCTATGACCAAGAAAGAAGTATTAGATAAAATTAAAAAAGCAAAATTAGGGCACAAAAGATGGATGTCCTATGCAAAAGCTATACATATGGGTATTCCGGTAGATAAAGATGCTGCACCCATGATAGAAACCGATTGTAGTTTTGGACAATGGTATTATGGTGATGGACAAATTTTTTCAAGTTTGGATACTTTTCAAGCCATTGAACAACCCCATAGTATGTTGCATAACAAATATATGCAAATTTATAAACTAAAAAGAAAACCATTAAAAACCGGATTTTTTACCTCAAAAAATTCTGCTCAAAAAAAGAAAAATGAAGAGCTGGATAGACATATGAAGCAATTGGTAAGTATTGCAGATATGCTAATGGAAGCTTTGGGTGAATTTGAAAAAGAAGTAAAAGAAATGTCCGATTTTGAAATTTCAAAACTAAGCTAATTGATTTTCTCACCATTATAAATGTTAAAGTCCTTGTAAAAGGACTTTTTTTATTTAAAAATTATAGTAATTTTACTGAGATAATTTTATTTTTATAAAAAATTTTCTCATGTTTAAAAATCAGATAACCTATCTATTATCCTTATTTACATTAATTATTTTTGGTTTTTGCCTGCAAAAATCAAGTAGTATATTAGGAAATACAAAAAAAATCAAATTTGATAACCCCAAATCATCAGCTTATAGAGATTATTTAATGATGGTTGATCCCAATTCAAATGAAATCCCTTATAAAAAGTATGAAGAAGCTGTAGAATTAACCAAACAGGAAACTTCCGTAAAGAATATGGAGAATCTCAATTGGAATGCTATTCAAAGCAATATGGGGGGCAGGATGAAAACCGTTTGTGTGGATCCTAATGATATCTCCGGCAATAAAGTATGGGCGGGATCTGCAACCGGAGGGCTTTGGTATAATGACAATATCTCAGATATACAAAGTGAATGGCATCCCGCTAGTGATGTTTGGCCAACATTGTCCGTTAGTTCCATTGTTTTTGATCCGAACAATCCGCAAATTATGTATGTCGGAACCGGAGAATATGAGACTGCGATTATTGATATCTACCGTGAATCCTCAGGTAGGGGATATGGAATCTGGAAATCTACCGATGGAGGAAATACCTTTACTCGTCTGATGTCCACTTCCGATTTTGCTTATATTTCCGATTTAGCTATCAAGAATGAAAATGGTCAATCCATTGTATATGCAGGGATAGTTTCGGGAAAATATCGTGGAGCTGTTTTTCAAGCGCAACCTACAGAGGGGCTTTATCGTTCTACTAACGGTGGACAAACTTGGCAGCAGGTTTTACCTGCTATTTCGGGGACAAATGAAATTTATGCTCCGTCAGATATCGAAATTTCCACTGCCGGAAGAATTTTTGTAGGAAGTAAAAGAAATTTTAATGAAAATGGCGGAGGAACTATTTTGTATTCAGATACCGGTTTGCCGGGAAGTTGGACTATCAATGATACTTATAAAACGCAAATAGAAGCTTCGTCCGATTATAATATTCCCG
>JALSTJ010000326.1 GCA_026983815.1 Flavobacteriales bacterium | reverse complement strand
ATTAATATAATCAAAAATTTTTTCATAAGAATTAACAAAAATTTATATCTAATGCAAAGATAAGGTTTTAATTATTTTAAAATATAGATTTTATTTATCGATCGCTAATTTCATCCAAATCCGGATACAAAAAATCATTATAAGGGAAACGCTTGATGTGTATTTTTCTTACTTCCCGATATAAAACATCTTTCAATTCATCAATATTTTTCTTGTGAAAAGCTGAAATAAATACCACGGGAACTTCCATTTTTGCCAGCCAGGTTTTTTTTAGTTCCTGCAAAAGAAAATCCGGATTATTTTCTAATAAATCCACTTTATTAAAAACGATTACCGACGCTTTTCCTCCCGCACCAATTTCATTTAAAATCTTATTTACGGTTTCCATTTGCTCTTCAAAATTAGGATGAGAAATATCAACTACATGAATCAACAAATCCGATTCGGTTACTTCATTCAATGTAGATTTAAAGGATTCGATCAATTGTGTCGGAAGTTTTCTTATAAAACCAACCGTATCAGTAAGCAGAAAAGGGATGTTCCTAACAACAATTTTACGGACGGTTGTGTCCAAAGTAGCAAAAAGTTTGTTTTCGGCAAAAACATCCGATTTACTCAAAACATTCATCAAGGTGCTCTTTCCGACATTGGTATAACCGACCAAAGCGGCTCTGACCATTTTTCCTCTATTACTTCTTTGAGTTGCCATTTGTTTGTCAATGGAAGCCAATTTTTTCTTCAATAAAGCAATTTTATCCCGAACAATTCTTCTATCGGTTTCAATTTCGGTTTCTCCCGGACCTCGCATCCCGATTCCGCCACGCTGACGTTCCAAGTGTGTCCACATTCCGGTTAAACGAGGCAATAAGTATTGATATTGCGCCAATTCTACTTGTGTGCGTGCGTAAGAAGTTTGGGCTCTTTGTGCAAAAATATCCAATATTAAACGGGTTCTGTCTAAAATTTTAATATTGAGAATCTTTTCAAGGTTTTTCTGTTGAGCGGGACTGAGTTCATCATCAAAAATTGCTAAATCAATATGATTTTCAACAATATATTTTTTGATATCTTCCAGTTTTCCACTTCCTATAAAAGTTTTGGGATTGGGTTTGTGCATTTTTTGAACAAAACTTTTCAATACTTTTACCCCTGCTGTCTCAGCTAAAAACTTCAATTCGGCTAAGTATTCATCAACTTGCTCTTTGCTTTGATTTTCGGTTATTATGCCAATAAGAATGGCTTTTTCATAATTTTCTTTATTATTTTCTATCATTTTTCTATTTTATTTAAAAAAAAATCGGTATTTATTTTCGTTTAAGATAAAAATTTCTATTTTTGGAATTAACTAAATACTAAATAACAAAGTTATGAAAAGATACTCTTATTTTATATTGTTTTTAATGACAATATTTTATCCGGATATCCAAGCACAACATATTGATGCGGGTGATGATTTTAAAGTATGTAATGATGAAACAGAAATTACACTTCATCCAAATTTACGAGCTGTATTAACCCAATATTATGATGTGCAAAGCATTCCTTTTCAGTGGGATGACGATTTAACCGGCACAGAAGTACAGGGAACACATTCAGGAAGTTTACAGCCGTTAAGAGATGATGATTACAGTTCTCCCATTGATTTTCCGATAAATTTTTATTTTCTCGGAAGGGCTACAAACCAAATTGTTATTGGTTCCAATGGTGATATTATATTTAACACTATCGCGGCTAATAAATTTGATGATTATTCCAATTTTAATGCTGGAATTACAATACCAAATCAAGTTTTACCGTATTGGGATTCAGACACAGGCACCTCTGCTATTGCAGTTTTTGGTGCGGCACAGGACATTAATCCTGGAGTTAGAGATAACCCGGGCTTAAATACTACTATCCAGTATCGTATTGAAGGGACTGCTCCAAATAGGAAATTTATTGTTACATATAATGAAATACCATTATTTGGTTGTTCAAGTGGTAGTGATTTATTATATGCAAGTCAGCAAATAATTTTTTATGAAGGAACAGATGTTATAGAAGTTAACATCAAGCAAAAACCCATTTGTACATCTTGGTCTCATCATGCTGCTGCAATTGGTGTTCAGAATGATGATTTAGCACCTGACACTTGCGGACAAGCTGCCCCCGGTAGAAATACCGGGGATTGGACAGTTGATGCTTCATCACCGGAATCTTGGCGTTTTGTACCTAATGGCAATATTACCTCTATAAAATGGTATGATCAAAGTCATAATGTAGTAGCAACAACAGAATCTCCAACAATACCATTTGATGATACTCAAACATATACATTAGAGGTTGATTACGAAGATTGTTTAGGAAATACATATTTGGATTATGATGAAGTTACTGTAACCAAACTTCCTAAGCCTAAAAATATTTTACCCACAGATAAAGTGCTTATTTGTGCAAATGAAACTTATACCTTTGACGGTACAGTAACCAATCCACAAGATTATACTAATATTTCGTATTCTTGGACAGATCACACAGGCAATGAAATTGCAACAACACCAAAATTGACAGTTGACCATGCAGATACTTATACATTGGTAACAACTGTTGATGGTTGTGACTCTTCTACTGAAGTTACAGTTACCCAATATCCTTATGAATGTAGAGTCCCTGAAGGTATTTCACCAAATGGCGATGATAAAAATGACTATTGGGATTTGACCTATTTGGCTCAAAGAGAAGGTATTGATAAAGTTGAAATATTTAATCGCTGGGGGAAATTGGTTTACGATAAAGATGATTATATCAACGAATTTGTTGGAAAAACAAATGATGGAAGCGAATTACCTGCAGCAAATTATTATTATGTAATCAAATTATTAAACGGACAAAAACTAACCGGTTGGTTAAGTATTGTAAGATAAAAATAAATAACTATGAAAAAAATATTATTTAGCTTAATCGGATTATTATTCCTTATTACAGGAAAAATTCAGGCACAGCAACTACCTCATTATACACAATATATGTATAATATGAATATTTTGAATCCGGCATATGCCGGCTCCAAAGGTTCCGAAATTATTTCTTTTGGAACACTTTACAGATCTCAATGGTATAAAGGAGCTGAAGCTCCTAAGACTCTTACTTTTGATGTACACGGAGCTATCAATGATAACAATGGATTAGGTCTTTCCTTTATCAATGATACCTATGGAAAAATTGATCAAAATACTATAACCCTTGATTATTCTCATACTTTGAATTTTGGAAATGCTAATTTGGCATTGGGAATCAAAGCCGGAGTTAATTTATATAAAAATGCACTTTCTGATTTATATGTAATACATCCCGGAGATCCATTCTTTCAAAATGATATCAGTGATACTCAATTGAATGTTGGAGCTGGAGCTTTCTTCTATACAGATAAATACTATTTATCTTTTTCTGTTCCCAATTTTTTAAAAAACACATACAATGGAGGCACACCATACAAGGCATCTGATATTATGCATTGGTTTTTTGCAGGAGGATATGTATTTAATATAGGAGATAATTTTAAACTAAAACCACATTTCTTGCTTTATAAAGCGGCAGGTGTCCCTATGTCTGCGGATGTAAATTTGAATGCTTTATTTATGAATAGATTTGAAATCGGATTTTCACATCGATTGCATGATGCCCTTTCCGTATTATTTAATGTCAGACTATTCAATAGTTTAAAGATAGGTTATGCGTATGATCGACATGTTTCCGATATTCGGTATTATAGTCCAAATTCTCATGAAATTTTCTTAAATTATGATTGGGCATTAGGTAAAAAAGTTATGTTATCACCCAGATATTTCTAAAAAAATTAACTATGAAAAAAATATATATATTCTTATTAATGATGAGCTTCGGAACCCTTTCGGTTTCTGCACAGAATGCTCTAGTGAAAAAAGCAGATAAATATTATAACCGGTTACAATATGTAAAAGCTGCTGAAACTTATGAAAAAGCGGTGAGTAAAGGACAGGCGGATAGTTATGTTTACCGTAAACTCGCCGATACTTATTATCATATTTTCGATTCTAAAAATGCAGAAAAATATTATGCAAAAATTGTTGACAAAACTGACAATCCGGAAATATTTTATCGATATGCACAAATGTTGAAAGCCAATGGGAAGTATGAAGAAAGTATTCCTTGGATGGAAAAATTTGCTCGGATGAAACCAGCAGATCATCGGGCGATTAAATTTAGAGAAAATCCAAAATACTTACCCAAAATTTTAGAAAGAGGAAAAGATAAATTTGTTGTCAATGAAATGCCTAATATCAATACTGAATATGCAGATTTCGGGGCAAAACCTATGGGCAAAAAATTATATTTTGTATCGGCACGTGATGCCAAGAAAAAATATAGCTGGGACGAACAACCTTTCTTGGATATTTATGAAGCTGATTATATTGATGGCATTGTGAGCAATATCGAAAAAATACCGGGAGAGGTCAATACCAAATATCATGATGGTTCTTTTGACTTCAGCCCCGATGGAAAAACCTTATATTTTACTCGTAATAACTTTTATGAAGGACAATATAAAACAGATTCCACAAAAGTAAACCGTTTGAAACTTTTTTCTGCAGATTTGATTAACGGAAAATGGGTAAATGTCAGAGAATTACCTTTTAATAATGACAACTATTCCGTAGCCCATCCGGCAGTTAGCCCCGATGGAAAAAGACTTTATTTTTCTTCAGATATGCCGGGAACCCTTGGGCAATCTGATATTTTTTATGTAGATATCAAAGGAAAACATAAATATGGAAAACCTGTAAATTTAGGTCCAAATGTCAACACTGAAGGACGTGAAAACTTTCCTTTTATCAGTAAAAAAGGAGATTTATATTTTTCCTCGGATGGTCAATTGGGATTGGGAGGTTTGGATATATTTGTTTGTAAAAATGTCGATGGAAAATTTGCTAGACCTCGAAATTTGGGAGTGCCTTTGAATAGTGGTAGAGATGATTTTGCTTTTTACATTAATGATGATACCAAAAACGGTTTCATTTCCAGTAACCGCGATGCGCAAAGAGTAGGAGATGATAATATCTATATTGTTCAAAATGTTAAACCTGTTTGTGATGTATTGATTGAAACGCAAGTATTGGATGCTAAAACCCAAAAACCTCTTCAGGGTGCTTCGGTTACTTTAACCGATAAAGAAGGAAATCCTATTAAAACCAAATTGACCGATAAAGAAGGAAAAGTAGATTTTTTGATTGAATGTAATAAAGATGTTATGGTTGAAGCGCGTTTGGATGAATATGAAAACAATAAGAAAGAAGTTGCTGCAACAGATGATGAGCAAGTTGATGTTACTGTTGCATTGAATCCTATTGAAAAAATCATTACTCCCAGAGAATTGGTATTAAATCCTATTTATTTTGATTTTGATAAATGGAATATCCGTAGAGATGCTGCCTTTGAATTGGATAAAGTGGTAGAAGCCATGAAAAAATATCCCGATTTAAAAATTCATATTGTATCTCATACAGACATTAGAGGAACCAAACAATATAATCAACAATTATCCGAAAAACGAGCCAAAGCTACCATGGAATATATTGTGTCAAAAGGAATTGATGCTTCTCGTTTATCTGCTGAAGGAAAAGGAGAAACTGAACCTGCTGTACAATGTAATCCTTGTACAGAGAAACAACATCAGTTGAACAGACGTTCGGAATTTTTAATTGTGAATGAACAAGAAAAAAGTGAATAATGATTTAATTTTTTCATACCAAAAAGGCACCTTTGGGTGCCTTTTTTACTTTAACTTCATTTTTTTGTTAAAGAAAACCTGTTAAAATTGGTATCTTTGCAAAAAAACAAAGAATGATTATTATCAAAAAGACCAAAATTGTTGCAACTCTCGGACCCGCAACCGAAAGTAAAAAAACCAAAATAAAAATGGTCAAAAACGGAGTAAATGTTTTTAGAATAAACTTTTCTCATGCCGATTATGATGTTGTTAAAGAACAAATTAAACAAATTAGGGAAATATCCAAAGAGTTCAATACACCCATTGCAATACTTGCCGATCTGCAAGGTCCAAAATTGAGAATAGGAAAAGTAGCACCGGATACTTTTTTACATGAAGGAGATACTTTTATTTTATCCAATCGAGACAAAATCATTACCGATAATATTAATAGAAAGGCATATATTACCTATAAAAATCTTCCAAAAGATGTTCATCCCGGCGAAATTATTTTGGTAGATGATGGTAAAATTCAATTAAAAGTTGAAAAAACCAATCATCAAGATACGGTTTGGACAAAAGTTATGGAAGGAGGGCCGCTTTCTTCAAAAAAAGGTGTGAATTTGCCCAATACCAATATTTCCTTGCCTGCATTGACAAAAAAAGATAAAAAGGATTTATTATTTGCCATAGAAATGAAGGTAGATTGGTTGGCACTTTCATTTGTCCGATCAGCAGAAGATTTAATTAAAATAAAAACAATTATCAAAGAAAACTCAGAATATCAAATTCCCGTAATTGCTAAAATAGAAAAACCGGAAGCCGTAAAAAATATTGAAGAAATAATTAAATTCACCGATGGACTCATGGTTGCTCGTGGTGATTTGGGGATAGAAGTGCCCTTAGAAGAAGTTCCTTTAATACAGAAAAAATTGGTTTATTTAGCAAAAAAACATCAAAAACCGATTATTATTGCTACACAAATGATGGAAAGTATGATTTCAGGAAGTATTCCTACGCGTGCAGAAGTCAATGATGTCGCCAATTCGGTTATGGATGGTGCAGATGCCGTAATGCTTTCGGGGGAAACTTCCATCGGAAAAAATCCTGTTAAAGTAATCAAACAGATTACCAAAATTATTAAACAAGTAGAAAATTCTCAATTGATAAAAGTAGTAGATTGGTTACCAATTCCTAAAAAAAGAGATGAACGCTTTATTTCTGAAGTTGTCTGCTACAATGCATCTAAAATTTCCTCTGATGTTTCTGCTTCGGTAATTACCACTTTTACGGCTTCCGGATTTTCGGCATATAAAATTTCTGCAAGAAGACCAATGGCATATATCTTGGTTTTTACTGCGCATAAACGCTTATTGAATAGTTTGGCTTTATTATGGGGCGTTATGCCTTTTTATTACAACAAATTGATTTCAACCGATGATACCATCAGAGATATTGAAAAAATAGCCAAGAAAAACAATTTTGTTCAATCAGGAGACATGATTGTCTCTATTTTTTCTATGCCGATAAACAAAAAAGGAATGGTCAATACTTTGCGTATCACTCAAGTAAGATAAATTAATCTGAGTTAGATTTAAGAATAAAACTCACTTTAACTATAGTTTCTGAGTAGAAAAATTAAGCTAAAGATTTGGAATCTCATTCTATAACAGATTATAATTATTCAAAACAGTTCATAAAAAAAACCGGCTACTATTTGCCGGTTTTTTTATAAAATTTTTAATCACTATTTCCTTTCATCCTCAGGAATCATATCATCATATTTCTTCATAAGTTCCGTAAAATCATTGATTTTTCTGTTCAATAATTCATCATCTTTATTTTTTTGAATAATTTTTAATATTTCTTTAAACATCATAAAGTGTCGTTGAATATCATCTACATTATCCATTTTTTGTTGCAAACTCATATCGGCATAATAATTCAAATATTCCTTTTGGATTTTAATCAAAATATTCGCCAAATTTTCAGCTTTATCCTTGGCTCCGGCTTTATAATACAAATCGATATAATCCAGTAGCGACGAATAAAATCCAAAATCTCGAATAGGCATTTTGTCAATGGACAAATCTAAAATTTCAATGGCTTTATCCTTTTTATTTTCATCATAAAATGCCTTTGCCAAGCGGTATAAATTTCCTCTATAAACCAAGGAATTACGACGGGTTTCCGGGTCCAGATAAATTCCTTTATTCATATTACCCCAATCCCATTTCTTGACATTTTTATACATCACATCCGTATCGATATATCCGAAATCAATCCCTTCATAATCGGAATAAACAGGCACCAGCTTATAAGTCAAACCATCCAATTGCAAATAATGTTTTGCCCATAAATAATCCGAATCACCAAAACTTCCACCGCTAAAATATATCGGACGTTTCCAATCGTTGTTTGCCAATTGTTGCAGCATAGCCAAACTTCCCTTATAAATTCCGCCATCTCCAACGTCCAAAATTATTTCATCCACAATTTTATCGGCATATTTAGGCGAAACAATTCCGTATTTCAAAACATTCGCTTTATTCACCGGCACACGGATATAACGAGTCGGATAAAGATACACCGTCTGATTATTTTCCGGATTAACCACTGTAAAGTTATCATTCAAAGCAAATTTTATCCAATCTTTGATATCCAAAGTATCTTTGTCAAAACGAGGGATTCCTTTACCTTCTATATAATAATTGGGCGAAAGATAATCACGCGTGCCGTAAACATATTTTTTATGCGGCATTGTAATTTTCACGGGATCGGATTCATAAATTTTACGTTTTTGCTGATCGATATACCAATCGGTATTTAATAAACTGGTATTAATCAGACGCAAATCTCTCCTGAAACCTTCTACATCTTGTGCATACCACAGCGGGAAACTATCATTGTCTCCAATGGTATATAAAATAGCATTTTTCTGACAAGACTGCATATAAGCTTTGGCATTGTTCCGCGCAGAATATTTATGCGAACGATCGTGGTCATCCCAATTTTGCGAAGCCATAAGCACCGGAGCCGCCAACAAAGACAAAACCC
>JALSTJ010000325.1 GCA_026983815.1 Flavobacteriales bacterium | reverse complement strand
GTTACGGTAAATGGCGAAAGAGTGCCTTCGGCAGAAGCAGAAGTACGTTCTGTGCAACTGGACTTAATTCCTGCCGATATGGTAGAATCCATTGAATTAAACAAAGCCGTAACTCCCGATATGGATGCCGATGCCATTGGCGGAAGTATAAATTTAGTAACCAAAAAAGCAAGTGCGAAACAAAAAATCAAAGCAACTATTGGTTCGGGATACGGTTTTTTAGCAAACAAACCCATTGGTAAAGGAAAAATTAGTTATTCCAATCGTTTTTATAATAACAAAATAGGTGTCGTATTAAATGCTTCTGTTTTGGATAAGCAAGTACGTTCAGATAATATTGAAGCCGATTGGAGATATTTTGATGAAAACAATAAAGACAAAACCGCATATACCTACGACTTTCAAAACAGGCAATATTATTTGGAACGTTTAAGACAGAGTTACGGTATTTTATTGGATTACAAGCTCGATAATAAAAATGATTTTTATATATCCACCCAATACAATTGGCGAAATGATTGGGAAAACAGATTTCGTTTACGCTATAAAAAGATAAAAGAATCCGGCAATGATTTTAAAGCCGAAATTCGCAGGCAAACCAAAGGAGGAACACACAAAAACAGACGTTTGGAAGATCAAAGGGTATTTAGATTTTCTGTTGGCGGAAATCATCAATTCAATAAAATAAAGATGGACTGGGGAGTGATTGCCGGAAAAGCAAGCGAAGACCGCCCCAATGAAAGATATATTTCTTTTAGGAAAAAGGATGCTATTATAAATATGGATTTACAAAACAAAAATCAACCGAAAATAACACCCGTAGATCCTAATTTACAAGAATTGTCCCCCGATTTTTCACTAAAAACTTTGTCGGAAGAACATAAATATACCGAAGAAAACGACTTGATTTTTCGTCTAAATATGGAATTTCCTATACTTACGGGCGAAAATAACAGCAAGTTAAAATTAGGAGGAAAAACCAAAATAAAAGATAAAAAACGCACCAATGACTATTATAATTATGATCCGATAAACACTTCCTCTTTCGAATCCGATGCTTTACAACACTTAACCAATGAAACCAACTCCGATTTTAATGCCGGAAATTATCAACTGGGAAGTTTTATCTCTCCCGAATATTTGGCAAGTCTTGACCTTAACAATCCTGATATTTTCACAAAAGAAACCGATTTAGCCGAATTGGCTGGAAACTACAATGCCAATGAAAATGTTAATGCTTTCTACGTTATGTACACACAAAATTTATCAAAAAAATGGATAATTATAGGAGGAATCAGATACGAAGGAACCGACTTGGAATATCAAGGTAAAATTTATGACGGAACAAATTTAACCGATACTGATAAAATAAAAAAAAGTTACTATAATATCCTTCCGGGTTTACATATTACATATAAAGCAAACACCAACACAAACATTCGTTTTGCTTATACCAATACATTGGCTCGCCCCAATTATTATGATTTAGTGCCTTATCAAGAAATTGATGTAAATGACAACATAATTAAAATCGGAAACCCTGAACTAAAAGCCACAACATCTACTAATTTTGATTTGTTAGCCGAACATTTCTACAAAAACGTAGGAATAGTTTCGGGAGGCTTGTTTTATAAAGATTTGAAAAACGTTATAGCGGATAAAATTTTAAATTCTTATACCTACAACGGACATACTTACTATAAATTCTACCAACCCGTTAATACCGGAAATGCATACATCTTTGGTGCGGAAATTACCTTCCAAAGGAGATTGGATTTCCTCCCGGGTTTTCTAAATAAATTTAGCTTTATTGGAAATTATACCTATACATATTCCGAACTAAAAAATATTAAATTGGAAAACAGAACCG
>JALSTJ010000324.1 GCA_026983815.1 Flavobacteriales bacterium | reverse complement strand
CTACTTCGCCAATGGCTGAAATTACGGTTACAGTTCCTGTGGTAGCACTTCCGCCTCCTGTTGAGACGGCACTTTTTTTAATCTGTGTTTGCCCGTATGTAATACACGTGAGCAACAGCAAAGCCGGAAGTAAAATCTTTTTTTTCATTTGTACATAATTTTGTTTTGTTACATAGTAAGACTTTTTAATTTCCATTTCTATATATATCGGGGTTTACGCCCATAATTTCAAACATTTCTTTGTTTAACTGTTCCATTTTATCTTCTACTTCTTTTATTTTAGGGTCAAATTGGGCATTACAAGACGCACGGCTACCTCCGTTCTTAATACATCGCCCCTTTTTTTCTTGCAAATCCATTAATTTCTGTATCAATTCTTTTTTCTTCGCAGTAAACTCGATTATTTTGTTGTTTCTTTTTTTGACTTCTGAATCGGCGTTTAGTATAGATATTCCTCTAACCGGTGATTGCAACACTTCATAAGAAGAGGCATTAAAGGTTGCATTTGCTTTTTTCATAAAATCGAGTTCGGCTTGTAAGTAGCCGCCTTCTTTGAAATCAATTTTCTGAAAAACTACCAGTCGGTTACAGTTTGCAATACGCCAATCTATAACCACACCTACCAAAAAACCCACCATACCGAATCCGGTATTAATGCGTGTAGGTTCCAAGTCGATATACATCGTTCGTATAACCGATTCATTATTTCCGATTTGTGTTTCGCCGACATATCCTATGCTTCTTTCGTTCCATTTTGAGCCGCTTGGCAATGGTTGTAAATCATCTTGCGGAGAAATTTTGTCGGCAATGTCGTTAAAAAACTTTTGAAGTCCTGTAAAAGCTGCCAGAACCGCCGCATTACCGTCGCGAGGAACCGGTAAAACATAGGCTATTTTTCGGTATCCGTGTTCTTCTCTTTCGGACATATACAAAACGCCTTTTCCGTTGGGAAAGAATATTGCTCCTTCAAATTTCGTTTCGTTATTGCCCATAACCGAATATTTTCCGCCGGTTAAGGAGCGTATTACATTTGACGGCACACCGTTTTTGGGAAAATATATCGAACCGTCTTGGGTATTTACATAATATTTCAGATTATCTACTTTTATTATTTTCCCGTTTTTATGTTGATGGGTAATGTCGGATTGTATTATATAATCAAACTTAAAAACGCCTTTGGGGTTGTTTTCGGGGTTAGCCGTCATATCGCTCATTTTTGCCAAGCATTTATCTTGGCCTTTTGCTGTGTTATGACAGCTTAAAAGACCGATAAAGAGAGCCACAAAAACCGCCTCTTTAAGATACATTTTTATACTCATAATTTTAAATATTTATATGTTTTTAAATTAATAATTGCACAAGTAGATATTGTCTCTACTCATATCAATTCTTTTTACCGTACCCAATCCGAGGTTTTTCACTTCGTTTTTAAAGGCTTCCGCCAACATATTTTTTACGGCGTCTCTGTTAAGCACGGCTTTAATTTGATTTTTAATTTTCTTTCTTATTGCACTTTTAAAAAATGCAATAATTTGCGGAAAAATCTTTTGCATAGGTCCGTTCATTTTGAACTTGCCCAGCAAGCGTACGCGTTTAACCTCAAAAGTAAACGAACCGTTATAAGCTACCGGAACAAGCTCAATTTTCAGTTTCGGGTCTTCCCAGTTGATATCGGGTGCCCTTTTGTCTTTTCCTACCCTGCATCCGGGACATTTTCCTTTGATTTCATTCCTTTCTTTTTCAAATTTTACCGTTAATACAAACTTTTTATCGGCGTATTTAACTCTGGTTATTTCGGACTTTACATCGTTGAGAAAATACAACCAGTTATGAGCGGGTTTTTTTACTTTAAATTCGTTAAAACGAATGTTTTGTCTTTTACCCATTATTTCAA
>JALSTJ010000323.1 GCA_026983815.1 Flavobacteriales bacterium | reverse complement strand
TTTGCAGCAGATAAATGAGCTTCGTGACCGATGATCCAAGTCAACCAAGTTAAAAAGAATATCGTGGTAAAACCGATTATGTATTTTTTTACATTCAGTTTTTGAAAATATGCTCCGATACTTGTTAAACTTAGAAAAACCAAATAAGTAATGAATAAAGAAGCTAGCGGATGTAAGTGATGATAATTTTTTGAGGAAACCTTCAAAAGCTTAGACCAAGAAAAATCGTTTGTCAAATTGGATAATTCCCAAGTTTTGGGTTTTGCAATCCAACCGACGGCATCCAAACCCCAAATACTAAGTAATCCCAATCCGAAAAAGAACAGTCCTAACCAAGCTGCCCACCAATCTTCGTTGCTGAACATTCCTTGATACCATTTTTTGTTTATCTGACTCATAATTTGTGTGTTTTTATATTGTTAAAGTTATTTTTCTATTGAAATAATGCGGCATATACTGACGCATCCAAACCGGAAAAGCATCGAAGTCAAACAAATATTTAATTTCGATTTTTCCTTTATATCCCGCTTGTTTGAATTTTTGCAGAAGTATTTCATCCAACTCATCCAGCGATTCGGTATAGCACCGGAAAGCATCTTGCTTACAAATCCAAGCTCCTTGTTGAAAACTCAATATAAATTCTCCGGGAGTAATCATTTTAAAATAAAGATATTGATAAGTATTGCCAGGATAATTAATCCTATAATTGCCGTTACAATACTGCCTATTACTAATTTACTTTCCCATTTTTCCCAAGGTTCCGCATTGTAGAAAATTGAATTTTCATCATTATTTTTTCTCATAATTTTGTTATTTTGGTTGCTTAAAACTGCTTTTTAAATTTTATAATAAATCTGATAAAAGTCATAAAACGTATTATTTTTAATTTAGAGAATTTTAAGTATAACCGAAATAAATTTTTAATCATTTTATGATTATTGTCATTTTTCAATTGATTTTTATATTAACATCAAAGTAAAATTTTTATTGATTTGTATTATTTGTTTTTATAAATAAATTTTATTTTCTTGTAATGATAAAAACAAACGCAGATTTTGAGTGAAATGAAAAAATTTTTGATGTTTTTTTGGGGGTTTATTTGGGGAAATTTTATGCTTAATGCACAATTTTCCAAAAATTATGATATTCAATCGATGGATGCCGATTTGGTAATTCATCCTTATCAAAAATCGGTGGAGGGTAATGTGCAATATTCCATAATTTTGAAAAAAAATGCCGATTCCATAGTTTTTGACGCATTAAATCTCAATATTTTAAATGTAAAATCCGGTTTTTTTTCCAAAAACTATTATTTTTCCAATAAATATTTGGTTATACGAAAGAAATTTAAAAAACATAAAAAATATAAAATAGAGATTGAATACAACGCATTTCCTACGTCGGCGATGTATTTTGTCGGTTGGAACGGAAAAGGAATTAAACAGGTTTGGACACAAGGACAAGGAAAACGCAACTCGCATTGGTTACCCGTTAATGATGATCAAAATGATAAATTTACTTGGAAATTATCCATTGCAACCGATTCGGCTTTTCAAGTGATTTCAAACGGAGTGAAAATTTTGGAAAAAACTTCACAAAACGGCTTCAAAAAACACATTTTCATGATGGACAAACCTGCTCCCGCTTATTTAATATTTGTAGGCGTTGGAAAATTTGCTCCGGATACTATTCGTTCGGCTTCGGGAAAACCGGTTTATAATTATATGTATGAAAATCGCAAAAACAATAATAAAACTTACTATAAGAGTAAAGAAATTTTTGATTTTATTGAAAACGAAATCGGGGTTCAATATCCTTGGGTCAATTACAAGCAAATTCCACTCCGTGATTTTCTTTACGGAGGAATGGAAAACGTTTCGGCGACTTCTTTTAAC
>JALSTJ010000322.1 GCA_026983815.1 Flavobacteriales bacterium | reverse complement strand
AAGGAAATTGGGGAAATATTTTGACCGGCGATAGTGCCGCCGCTTCCCGTTATATTGAAGCGCGTTTGTCTAAATTTGCTCTGGAAGTGCTGTATAATCCCAAAATTACCAAATGGGCTTTGTCTTATGACGGACGTAAAAAAGAACCGGTTAATTTGCCTGCCAAATTTCCTATTGTGCTGGCACAAGGCGCCGAAGGAATTGCCGTTGGACTTTCCACTACGATTTTACCGCATAATTTTAATGAATTGATAGATGCTTCCATCAAAGTTTTACAAGGTAAAAAATTTGTGCTGTATCCCGATTTTCCTACGGGCGGAACCATAGATGTCAGCAATTATAACGATGGAAAACGCGGGGGAAAAATTCGTAATCGGGCAAAGATTAGGATTGAGGACAACAAAACGCTGGTAATTTACGAAATTCCCTTTAAAACCACTACGGGAAGTTTGATTGATTCCATCATAAAAGCTAATAATAAAGGTAAGATTCGTATTAAAAAAATTGAGGATAATACTTCGGAAAACGTAGAAATTCGCTTGCATTTACCTCCGGGAATTTCACCCGACAAAACCATTGACGCACTTTATGCTTTTACCAACTGCGAAATTTCCATTTCGCCACTTGGCGTTGTTATTGAAGAGAATAAACCGCGTTTTTTGGGGGTTACGGAAATATTGGAAATTTCTACGCACCGCACGGTTGATTTGTTGCGTCAGGAATTGGAAATAGAATTGCAAGAGTTGGAAGACCAATGGCACGCCGCTTCGTTGGAACGTATTTTTATTGAAAATCGTATTTATCGAGATATCGAAGAAGAAACCAGTTGGGAAGGTGTGCTTAAAGCCATAGACGAAGGATTGAAACCGCATATCAAACATTTGAAACGTCCGGTGGTTGAAGCCGATTTAATCCGACTAACGGAAATAAAAATCAAACGTATTTCAAAATTTGATATTGACAAAGCCCGTAAAAATATTGAAGCGATTGAGGAAAAAATCGCTCAAAAAAAATATCATCTGGAACATATTACCGAATATGCCATAGACTTTTTTAAAAATCTGAAAAAAAAATACGGAAAAGGACGTGAGCGAAAAACCGAAATTAAAACTTTTGACGATATCGAAGCGACCAAAGTGGTTATTCGTAATGTTAAATTATATGTAAATCGTGAAGAAGGTTTTGCGGGAACATCCTTGCGAAAAGACGAATACGTTGCCGATGTTTCGGATATTGATGATATCATCGTTATCCGAAGAGACGGAAAAATGATGGTCAGTAAAGTTGCCGATAAAAAATTCTTTGGAAAAGACATTATATATATTAATGTATTCAAGAAAAAAGACAAACGTACCATTTACAATATTATTTATAGAGACGGCAAACGAGGACCTTCGTATATGAAACGGTTTTATGTCAGTGGGGTAACGCGTGATAAGGAATATGATTTAACCCAAGGCAATCCGGGTTCGCAAATATTGTATTTTTCAGCAAACCCTAACGGTGAAGCCGAAGTTGTAACCGTTCATTTACGTCAAACGGGTAGTTTGAGAAAAACTAAATTTGATATCGATTTTAAAGAACTGATGATAAAAGGACGAGGCGTTAGAGGAAATTTGGTGACTAAACTTCCGGTTAAATCCATCAAGCTAAAAGAAGCGGGTGTTTCCACGCTACAAGCAAGAAAAATTTGGTTTGATGATGTGGTTATGCGTTTAAATACGGAAGAACGCGGAGAATACCTCGGAGAATTTAAGGGTGATGATAAACTGGTAATGATTACGCAAGACGGACGTATATCGGTATTTACCCCCGATTTGGAAAAACATTTTCCCGAAGAAATGATTTTGTTGGAAAAATATGTTCCCAATAAACCTGTAACCGCCGGTTATTACGAT
>JALSTJ010000321.1 GCA_026983815.1 Flavobacteriales bacterium | reverse complement strand
AATAGGAAAACGACTTCTTATGATAATTCCGTCATAATCGGCTATTTTTTTTTCGATAGTTTGTTTGCTTGACGTATAATCCTCATCTACTTGCCAGTTCAAATCGATTAAACCTTGTTTTAATAATGAATGATTGGTATCGAGCAGTAGAATTTTCATTGGTAAAAATTTGAATTATGAATTTAATTCTTTCCAAAGCATATCTTTTAATTTATCCAGATTTAATCCGGTATAGGATGATATGAAAATATGCGGAATATCTTCGGGTAAGTCTTTTTCGATTTCTTTCATCAATTCATCGTCTAACAAATCGGATTTGGAAATGGATAGAATTCGTTTTTTATCCAAAAGTTCCGGATTATATTTCCTGAGCTCGTTCAATAAAGTTTCATATTCGTTTTTTATATCATCGGCATCGGCAGGCACTACGAACAATAAAACCGAATTTCTTTCGATATGCCGGAGAAAATAATGTCCCAGACCTTTTCCTTCGGCTGCTCCTTCAATAATACCAGGAATATCCGCCATGACGAATGAGCGTCCATCTCTATATGAAACGATTCCCAAATTAGGTTTTAAAGTAGTAAAGGGATAGTCTGCAATTTTGGGTTTTGCTGCCGTGAGTTTAGAGAGTAAAGTGGATTTTCCGGCATTGGGAAATCCTACCAATCCTACATCAGCCAGCAATTTTAATTCTAGGGTGATATTTCTTTCTTCTCCGGGAAGTCCGGGCTGTGCATAACGTGGTGTTTGATTGGTTGCCGATTTGAAATGCCAATTTCCTTTACCACCTTTTCCACCTTTTACAACGATAATCTCTTGACCATCTTCGGTTACTTCTCCGATTTTTTCACCGGTATCGGTATCTTTGATGACAGTTCCCAAAGGAACATCTATATATATATCTTGTCCGTCTTTTCCCGTAGAACGATTTTTACTACCGTCTCCGCCTTTTTCGGCTCTGAAATGTTGTTTGAATTTTAAATGATAAAGTGTCCAATAGTTTTTATTTCCTCTAACAATTACATGACCACCGCGTCCACCATCCCCACCGTCGGGACCACCTTTGGGGACATATTTTTCTCTTCGTAAATGAGCAGAACCTTTTCCTCCATGTCCCGACTTGACGTAGATTTTGATATAATCGACAAAATTTCCTTCGGTCATAAAATATAATTACTCTTCCCGTAATTTAAGATTTTTTATAATATCATGCAAACGGTTATGAATTTCATCTATTTCTCCGACCCCGTTTACTTCATATAATTTTCCTTGTTTTTCGTAATACTGTTTAACGGGTTCTGTTTTTGCATGATATTGTTGCAAGCGTTTTTTTATGGTCTCTTCATTGTCATCGCTTCTTCCGCTAGTTTTTCCACGGTTTAACAGACGTTCTACCAAAACATCTTCGGGAACATTAAGTGAAAGCAGTGCATCAATGATATATCCTTTATCTGCCATAATTTTGTCGAGTGCTTCGGCTTGGGCAACAGTTCTGGGAAAACCGTCAAAGATAAAGCCATTATTAGGTCCAGCTATGCTTTCTTGTATCATACCGATGGTAATTTCGTCGGGGACCAATTCTCCTTTATCGATATACTCTTGTGCTTTTTTTCCCAGTGGAGTTCCATTTTTGATATGATGACGGAACATATCACCTGTTGCAATATATTTTAATCCGAGTTTATCTTTTAAAATTTTTGCTTGTGTTCCTTTGCCTGCTCCCGGAGGTCCAAAGAGAACAATATCTGCCATTCGTTGTTTTTTCACTTCTTTTAGTTTATATATTTCAGGTAAATTTCTTCCGAGTTCATTGTAATCCAATCCATATCCCACGATAAATTTATTGGGAATTTCCATTCCTACAAAGTCAATAGGGATATTTTTTTTATAAGCTTCGGGTTTATA
>JALSTJ010000320.1 GCA_026983815.1 Flavobacteriales bacterium | reverse complement strand
CATCAATTTGCACAAAGTAATACAAATCATCAGTGTAAATATTTAAATTTGTATCATTTTCCAGGCTCCATTCCGGTCCTTGTGCATAAAATAAGATATAATCATTATCATTAAAAACCCCATCTTGTTCTCCTACAAATTCAATTGCTACTTCTTGAATATCTTCCGGGAAAAAAGTAGAATTAGGCAAAGGCATAAGCTTCGTTCCATTTCCAAAAATTTTTAGTTTTCTGGGATCAATATTATCCACATCCACACCTAAAGATTTCAAAAACTTCTTATCCAATTTATAAACCCCCGATTTTGAAATTTTGAACCGATACCATTTTCCGAAATTCCATTTACTATCATATATATTTTGCGTAAATAATTTTTGTGATTCTTGATTGTTATATTGAAATGTAACATCAAAACTATCCAGTTTATAATAGATTCCGTTTTGTTTAACAATTGGATTAACTTCTAATGTAGTATATATATCATTTCTAGCATAAGCAGAACCCATTTTAATAATAAAATTTTCTCGTATATTTTTCAGCTCCATTTTTTTTATCAAAACTTCCGGTATTCGACTTTTCTTAATTCTTGCAAGTTTAACTGAAACCGGATCCACCATTGAAAGGTCTTTCCAATGATCAAAATAAACGATATTATTTAGCGTATATTGATAATGTACTTTATCAAATAAAATTAAAGCATCAGAACGAATATTTTTTGTTTTTATTTGATTTAATTTCCAATGAATCTCATAATGTTTATTTTGTCCATAACCCCGGAAAAGAATCACTACCAAAAAAAAAGAAAAAAATTTATTTTTCATATAGAAAATAACGATTTTATTAATATTATATTTTATAAAAAATATTTTTAAAACATAAAAATAAACTTTTTTATCGAAGTTTCAATAATAAATTTGATATTTGTAAAAAAAAAGAAATGACAAAAAAATTTGAAAAAATAACCGAAAAAGATTCACTATATAATGACTTGGAAAAGATGAGTATTTATCAATTACTTGTCAATATTAATAATGAAGACAAAAAAGTTCCGTATGCAGTTGAAAAAGCCATACCGCAGATAGAAAGATTGGTTTATAAAGTTGTTGATAAATTATCTAAAGGAGGAAGGTTATTTTATATCGGAGCAGGTACCAGTGGAAGACTGGGAATCTTGGATGCAAGCGAATGTCCGCCTACATTCGGCGTGGAAGATGATTTGGTTATCGGACTGATTGCCGGTGGAGACCAAGCCATTAGAAAAGCTGTGGAAGACGCCGAAGATTCAATAGAACAATCCTGGGAAGATTTAAAAAAATATAATTTCAATAAACACGATGTATTGATAGGAATAGCCGCATCAGGCACGACACCTTATGTAGTATCGGCAATAAAAAAAGCAAGAGAGTTTGGAGCTATTACAGGATGTATCACTATGAATCCGGGAAGTCCATTGGAACAAGCGGCAGAATATCCCGTTACGGTTGTCGTAGGTCCGGAATTTGTTACCGGAAGCAGTCGAATGAAAGCAGGAACTGCTCAAAAATTAGTTTTGAATATGATTTCAACAACTACAATGATTAAATTGGGAAGAGTAAAAGGAAACAAAATGGTCGATATGCAATTGACAAACGCTAAATTGGTCGATAGAGGAACAAGAATGATTATGAAAGAAACGGGATTGAATTATGAAAAAGCCAATCAACTGTTACTTAAAGAAGGTAGTGTTCGGTTGGCTTTAAAAAAAATTTATAAACAAAAGCAATAAAAGAAAAAATTATATCAAACAAAAAAATCCCATTACAAAAAGTAACGGGATTTTAATTAAAAAATAAAGACGGGCGGCGACATACTTTTCCACCGATTGGCAGTATCATCTGCGCTGTCGGGCTTAACTTCTCTGTTCGGTATG
>JALSTJ010000319.1 GCA_026983815.1 Flavobacteriales bacterium | reverse complement strand
GTAGATTCCACAATGTCTGCCATATTAGGATTGGACGATAAAACCGTTGAAGATGTTTGTCGAAAAATTGACGGAATTGTAGCCGCTGCCAATTACAATTGCCCGGGACAATTGGTCATCAGCGGTGAAACCGAAGCCGTAAAACGTGCCAACGAAGCCCTCCTCGAAGCAGGCGCACGACGTGCAGTTTTATTACCCGTTGGCGGAGCTTTTCATTCGCCGCTTATGGAACCCGCTCGAGAAGAGCTGGCAAAAGCTATTGAAAATACACAATTCAAGCCACCCATTGCTCCCGTTTATCAAAATGTTACTGCTTCGGCTGTAACAGACCCCGAAGAAATCAAAAAAAATCTGATACTTCAACTGATTGCTCCCGTGCGTTGGACACAAACCATACAACTAATGATAAAAGACGGCGCCGATGAATTTATCGAAGTAGGTCCGGGAAAAGTATTGTTGGGACTATTGAGAAAAATTGACCGTCAAGCCAAAGGAACAAAAGCCGAAGTATAAAAAGTGTCTTTTTTCAAAAAAATACTCAATACCATACCACGTCCGCTATTGATTTCATTGAGTAAAATAGCGAGACCCGTTTTGGATATCTACTATCGCGGAAACCGATACACCGACCCGATCAACAACAAATCTTACAGGAAATTTTTGCCTTACGGATATGTAAAAATCCGTGAAAATGTATTGTCTCCCGGAACTTTATCGCTGGAAAGACATCGCCTGCTTTGGCTGTATCTGAAAAATGAAACCGACCTGCTTACCCAAAAAATAAAAGTCTTGCATATTGCCCCCGAGCAAGCTTTTTATAAAAAATTCAAACAACTGAAAAATTGGGATTATATCACTTCCGATTTGCACTCGCCCTTAGCGGATATTAAAGCGGATATTACCAATCTACCCTTTCCCGACAATGAATTTGATTTGATATTATGCAATCACGTTTTGGAACATATCCCCGATGATAGCCGAGCTATGAAAGAACTTTATCGCGTGATGAAACCCAATGGAATGGGAATTTTTCAAGTCCCTTTGGATAAAAATCGTCAGCAAACTTTTCAAGATGACAGTATTACCGACCGAGCCGAACGATCCCGTATTTTCGGTCAATACGATCATGTCCGGGTTTACGGAATGGATTATTTTGATAAACTGAAATCCATTGGTTTTAATATTCATCTAATAGATTACACCCAAAAATTTTCCCGAAATGAAATAGAAAAATATCGCTTGGAAAAAGGCGAAATTTTACCGGTGGTGTATAAAAAGTAAAAACAAAATAAAGCGTCGGCGTCGCTTGGAGCGACACCGACGCTAAATTAAACTTCTTTCGTCTCATTTTTACTCAATGCATATAAAAATTTATATCTTACTTATAAACAATTAAACCCCGATAATTTATAATTCCCTTAACATAGCTTTAATACTTTTATATTTTAAAATATTATAAATTTGTATCCTACAAAAACATTTTCTCATGAAAAAAATATTTTTCGCTTGCTCATTTGTGTTCTTTCTATTAGGAACAGCCCAAGAACCGGATAATTCTCACCAAGGACATTATAATCAAAGCAAATTTCGTCAAATAACGGATTTACTTCCAACGCCCAATAGTTACAGAAGTGCATCGGGAGCTCCCGGCAAAGATTATTATCAAAATAAAGCCGATTATCAAATGGACATCGAGTTAATCGATAAAAAACAACCCGTGCTCAAAGGAAGTGAAGCCATTACTTATTATAACAATTCACCCGACAATTTGGAATATCTTTGGATTCAATTGGAGCAAAATCGTCGCGCACCCGATTCATATACCGACCAAATCACCGACGACGGAAAAAACATTATGCTACGCCCCGGAAATTTTATCTCAAAATATACCAATGAAGGTTACAAAGGCGGAA
>JALSTJ010000318.1 GCA_026983815.1 Flavobacteriales bacterium | reverse complement strand
GAAATCGTTACTTTCGGACAAATCGTTAAAACTTGCTATTTTTTTGGGTTGGGTAACATCGGAAATATCAATGACCTCTATTTTATCGCCGATACAAGCAAACAGATAATTGTCCTTTACGGCTAAATCCTTTGGACCGCTCGACATCTCCAAACTACCGACTATATCAAATTTCTTGGGATTTTTATTTGATTTATCCGAGATTTTTCCTCCGACAAAATAAGCGGCTATAAATACCGGAATTATGAATACTAATGCTTTTTTGTTCATTTTTTTATGTTTAGTATGCTGTTATTTTATTACTGTTGAAACAATTATTCTTTTTCAAGCCTAATTTCTATATTTCTAATTTCGGTATGATCGTCAGGGGCGTTATCACGATAGGCAAAACTAAAAATCACATTAGGTAATTCTTTGGTTCTTGCTCGCCAAACCTGCTCGTATGCTCCTTCTTCGTTTTTGACTTGTAAATCGGGGTATGCTTTTTTAAGTGCTCCCAAAGTTGATGCCGTACTGATACCTTTTTCGGTCATAAATGCCGCCGATGAAATCTCAATATATGAAATATAATCTTGCTCGTATCCTTGATATAAGTTCATAAAATCATCATATTCTTCAAAGTAATAATTGACACCGCCAGACTCATCTTGTTCTTTTTTATAAGTCAAATAAGGAAACAATTTGGCTATTTGATTGATATTCATACCCGGTTTTATCTTACCGGCGCTATTGTTGGTTATCACAAAATCTTGTGGTTTAACAAAATTAATTTTGTCATCTCTAAAAAAGAAAGTTTCTGTCGGTTTTCCAGCTTTATCATAAAATCTACCTAAATTTTTATCTGGATAAAACTTTATGGCATTTACCCTGTCAAATTTTGTTTTTCGGTCTTTAAAATATTGTTTTGTTATGTCTTTCCATTTATTTCCTGTTTTTTCAACAATTTTAATTTTGGAATATGCAACCGGACGGTCTTCTAATTCGTCAATATATTTTTTGTTTTCGTAAATCAAGAATTTATCTTCATTAGTTTTTAAACGATTGAACACATAATCACTTATTGTGTTCGGATATATTTTATCGTTATTTTTTACAATTAGACTCCAAGAGTAAGGCGTTTTTACATTGTAATTTCCCTTAAGAAAATATTTATTATTAGGCTCATAAGAAATAAATAAGTCAACCAATTCTTTATCTAACGGATTTTTATCAAAAACCGGACTAAAATCCAAAACTTGCAGTTTGGGCGAACCTTTATCATCTTGCCAAAAATATTCATACATAATCAAGTATTTGTCGTATTTACCATATACTCTTTCAAACAAAAATTTGCCTTTGCCTCCGTTTAAATGATCTTGGTTTATTCCAAAAATATCCTTACCGTTAACATTTATTCCTCCCAGTGTATAACCCACGCCGTCATATTTATTGTTTATAGAACTAAACGAAAAATTCAAATCACCTACTTTGCCGTGATTATCTAAAAACACACGGTTCATAAAAGTAAAGGGCTTAAATTTGTTCCATTCAATTTTTAATCCCAACGGCTTGGTATAATCTAGAAAAGCCAGTGCGTTTTCGTTGGCTTTATCCATATTGGAACAATCTTTCGGGTCGTAAGCCGATTTCAAAACATAAAAACGTTTGAGTTCCTTGCCTTGATTCAAATCATATACCGCATAATACACGCCGGAATAGGGATTTTCTTGCCAACCTTTATAATTACAATTACAAGGACTTTTCGGTTTTTTGGTATTCGGGTCGATTGTTTTTTGTAATTTATAGACCACCTGATAAGCCAACAAAGCTTTATCCCAATTGATGTCCATTATATTGATGTATTCGATAATATCCGTGCCGCGTTCTTTGGCGGATTTAAAATCACGGTTTCTTTGAATTTGAGCCTTTGTTTGA
>JALSTJ010000317.1 GCA_026983815.1 Flavobacteriales bacterium | reverse complement strand
TTCAGAGATGAACAAATTCATTCAAAATTCCGATTATTGCCTACAATTTATTAAAGTAAAAGAGCAAATATAATCATTCATTATTCGCTATCAATGAAAAGTGTTTAAAAATAGAAGCATTAAAAAGTTATAAAAAAAAGAAAACCGCTGCGAAAATTCGCAGCGGTTTTCCATTAACCAAAATAACTCAACTATGAAAAAAATCTCACGATAAATATTTATCAATTATCATGCCAAAAAAATTGTTTAATTCAGAATTAAAAAATATTTATTTTATTGCCAAATATTTATATATTTGCAAGTATAATTTGATAAAAATGTTTAACAAGTCATATTATAGCTTCTTTTTTTACTTTTCTTTTTACATAAAAGAAGGGGCTAATATGTGATTTTTAATTATAAAAATTTAAAAAGCCCCGTAATCATACGGGGCTTTTTAATTATAAAACATTTCATATGAAAATAGGAATACAAGGAACCATCGGATCATTTCATTACGAAGTAGCTAAAAATCTTTTTGGAGAAGGACAAGAATATGCCGAATGTATGGACTTTAATGAAATCCCGATTTTACTCAAACAAAACCAAATAGATAAAGGTCTGATGGCTATTGAAAATACGATAGCGGGAGCTATATTGCCTAATTATGCTTTGATTGATGAATACCAATTGCAAATCACAGGTGAATATTACCTCCCCATTCAACATCACCTGATGGCTCTTCCCGGACAAAGCATTGATGATATCAAAGAAGTGTGGAGCCACCCAATGGCTTTGTTGCAATGTCGTAAGTTTCTGAGAAAATATCCTCAAATTAAATTGGTCGAAGAAAAAGATACTGCCGAAATGGCAAAAATTATTCATCAAAATCAATTAAAAGGAATTGCTGCCATTGCCGGTTACGAAGCAGCCAAAATATATCAAATGAACATTATTGCCGAAAGCATTCAAACCAATAAAATTAATGCTACACGTTTTGTGATTGTCGATAAAAAAAATGAAAATCCATCTATAAATTTTGACAAAGCTTCACTAAAATTTACTTTGAAAGATGAAACCGGAAGTCTTCTAAAAGTATTACAAATTTTTGCTAATCACCAATTGAATATGACCAAAATACAATCCCTGCCTATTATAGACAAACCTTGGGAATATGCTTTTTTTGTTGATATACTCATCAATGATAAGAACAAATATGATGTAGCATTAAGCAAATTGAAAAAACATATTTTAGAACTGAGAATTTTAGGCGAATACCAAAATATGAAATAGCATGAAAGAAGCCAAACGTTTACATCCTATCAAGGAATATTATTTTTCTACCAAATTGACAGAAATCAACCAATTGAAATCGGAAGGAAAATCAATTATCAATTTAGGTATTGGCAGCCCCGATATTTCACCCGATCCAATTGTTCTAAAAAAAATGATGGAAATTACTTCTCAATCCAATTCTCACGGCTATCAGTCTTATCGTGGACATCCCGAGTTTAAAAAAGCTATTGCACAATTTTATAAAAAACATTTTGGAGTAAAACTCAAACCCAAAACACAGATCTTACCTCTTCATGGTTCTAAAGAAGGGATCATGCATATTTCCATGGCTTTTTTAAACAAAGGAGATCATGTTTTAATCCCTAATCCCGGATATTTGACTTATCGTTCCGCTACTTTATTGGCCGGAGGCATTCCCATAGAATATCAATTAAAATCAAAAAACAATTGGTTTCCCAATTTAAAAGAACTCGAAAAACGTGATTTGACAAAGGTTAAAATCATGTGGATAAACTATCCGCATATGCCCACCGGAGCAATAGCCGGAGCAAAAGAATTTAAAAAAATTATTCAGTTTGCAAAAAAACATAAAATTCTGGTTATCAATGATAATCCCTATAGTTTTATCAGAAACCATGAGC
>JALSTJ010000316.1 GCA_026983815.1 Flavobacteriales bacterium | reverse complement strand
CTTACGTGAATAATTTGCTGCACCGGGAACAGCTATTCCCAATATGGCTTCTTTTTGGTCAAAAACATTAAATCCTTTGCCTTTGGCTACTTCCGCCAAATCGCCAAACTCCATTCCGAAACGGATATCGGGTTTGTCATTTCCATAACGACGCATTGCTTCGTCGAAGCTCATACGGGGAAATTTTTCTATTTCGATACCGTGAATTTCTTTTAGCAAATGTTTGGTTAATCCTTCAAAAGTATTGAGAATATCTTCTTGTTCGATAAAAGACATTTCGCAGTCAATTTGCGTAAATTCGGGTTGGCGGTCGGCACGAAGATCTTCGTCGCGGAAACATTTTACGATTTGCATATATTTATCGATTCCTCCAACCATCAGCAGTTGTTTAAAAGTCTGTGGCGACTGCGGAAGTGCATAAAAATTTCCAGGGTGCATACGCGAAGGCACGACAAAATCTCTTGCTCCTTCGGGGGTGGATTTGATTAAATACGGCGTTTCTACATCGATAAAACCTTCGTTTGCCAAATAATTTCTTACCAATTGCGTAACTTTGGAACGAAATATCAAATTGTTTTTGACGGGATTACGTCGTATATCCAAATAACGATATTTCATCCGCAATTCTTCGCCTCCATCTGTTTTGTCCTCAATGGTAAATGGGGGAATTTTGGCTTCATTTAAAATATTGAGTTCTTCTACTAAAATTTCTATATCACCTGTAGGTATTTTTTTGTTTTTACTGGCACGTTCGATAACTTTTCCTTTGGCTTGAATAACAAATTCGCGCCCGAGTTTTTTGGCTTTTTCCAATAATTCTTTGTTCTCTTCATTAAAAGAAAGTTGTGTAATGCCGTATCTGTCACGCAAATCGACAAATACGACCGAGCCCAAATCTCTTATTTTTTGTACCCAACCGCTTAAAGTAACGGTTTCTCCAATGTGTTGGTTTCTTAATTCTCCACAGGTATGTGTTCTATACATTTTTTTAATGTTTAAAATAAGAATACAAAGGTAAATTATTTCGTGAATAAGACAAAAACTATTTCACGGGATGACGGGTACCTTGCTTGATTTCTTTCATCAAATGGTCAATAAACAAAATACCGTTCAGATGGTCAATTTCGTGTTGAAAAATGGCGGCTGTAAAATCTTCAACCATTTCGCATTTATGTTCGCCTTTCGGATTATCATACTGAAAAAATATGGCATAAGAACGATCAGTGGTTGTTGCTCGAAAATCAGGGATGGATAAACATCCTTCGGGGACATCTTGTTTTAGTTTGGAATATTTAGTAATTACCGGATTATAGTAAACTTCAAAAGGCACGCCGGGCTTATCCAAACGTTGCACCCAAATAATACGTTTGAGTATCCCGACTTGTGGAGCGGCAATTCCCACACCTCTGTGGGCGGAATCTTTTACGGTAGCCAATAAACGCTTGGAAAAAAATTGTAATAAAGTATCATTGGGATTTACCTTAAAAGATTTGCTAGGCGTTCTAAGCAAAATAGAATCTTGTTTATTGGTAATTAGCCAAACCCGCATAGGTTCGTCGGCTTTGCCGGACAAAATCAATTGTTTTTCTCGTTCGTCAAAAATACTTTTTTTGTAAGCAATTTTTTGTTGACTTCCACAAGAAACCAATAAAATTCCTAAGAAAAAAACGTATAAATATTTCATAATTTTATCTTTTTTACTTTCCAATTTTTTCCTACCCATAAACCGACGATATCGTCCAAATCGTAATTCCATTTTTTTATACGTTTGACGGCTTTTTTGATTTGTTTGATTTGCACGGCTTTTTTTTCGGGATTTCCGGCACAATCAAAATGTCCTACGACAAAAATATGTCGTGAATGATGTTTGTTAATGGAAATATCCATTCTATATTTTATGGCTTCAACCAAAGCTTTCGGTTT
>JALSTJ010000315.1 GCA_026983815.1 Flavobacteriales bacterium | reverse complement strand
TTTGTTCCAAAAAATCAACCTCATTTTTTATTTGGATTTCATCTTTCATACTATAATAGGAAGTCAAAATACCGGTGTCGGCATAATCGGCAAGATATTTTATCTGGTTTTGATAAGTGGAATTGTTCGGTGAAATGTTATGGTCGAATTGAGAATATTTATGCAATAAATGAAAAAATGTAAGCGGGTGATTATATTGTTTTTTGAGTTGTATGATTTTATGAAAAGTATCATACGGATCTCTTGTTTTTCCCCAATAAGTTTTTTGCCGTAAGCTGAACAATCGCCATTTCAAAGTAAAAAATTCACGTAAACTACCGGAAAAATGTCGTAAAAAAGATTTGTTTTTGAATAGTCGTGCCATACTGACATTAATAACGGGTTCAAAAACAAATTTTCTATTGTTAAATGAAGTATCGGGAAATTTTTCCAGAATCGAAAGCTTAAATTTTTCTATCCATAATTCAACAATCGGTTGATTGAGAATTCCTTGCAAATTCAGAATACTATTTTGGTTATGATAACCTCCGTGTTCATCGGTTTTGTGGGGGAGATATTCTTCGTAGCGTGAAATCAGAAAAAAAACTGCGGCAAAAATATCAAAGGGAATTTCCGAATCCGGAGTTTGAAAAAATACGGGTAAATCTTCCCAAAATCCGAATTTTATTTCTTGATTTCTAACCCCTTGTTGAAAAAGAATCGGATGAGGTGTAATATGATATTCATTGGCGAGAGCTTGCGGAGCATAAGAAAATTTGGCACCGTTATAAGCTATAAACTCTTCTATTTTGGTAGTAAATTTGAATTCCGTTTGTAATATATTGTTAAAAATATGGCGGAAAATATAGTTTGTTCTCGAGGTTATTTTATGTGTATAAACCAAAATCATTTATATGAATTTATTTTATAAAATATATTGCAAATATAACATAGCTATCATTCCTAAAACAATAATTGTAGCGGAATTACTTCTTGAAATATTTTCTTGTGATTCGGGAACTATATCCGAAAATACAACCCAAAACATAGCCCCTGCGGCAAATCCCAGTCCAATGGGCATATATGATTTCATAGTTGAAACAAATAAATAAGCAGGAACAGCAAAGACAGGTTGGGGTAGGGAAGTAAAAATACTCCAAAGTGCGGCTTTCCACCAAGGCACTCCTTTTCCAACCAAGGATGCGCTAATGGCTAAACCTTCAGGTATATTGTGTATAGCAATGGCAATAGTCATCATCAAACCGAATTTAAAAGTGCCACCGAAAGAAGTTCCTAAACCGATTCCTTCAGCTGCCGAATGTGCCGTCATAACAATAATTATCAATAATGCTCCTTTGATATCCTTAAAAATATTTTTTTTATTGATTAAAAAGTCGGGAGATTCTTGTGGGTATTTATTGAGTTTTTCAATAACAATTCCTGAAAGTATAATGGCAATAACTCCTATGATTAATCCTAAAATTGTTTTAGGGTAACTGTTTTCCACTCCTTCCAAAATCAAACCGATACTTGCTCCGGTCATTAATCCTGCGGCTATCGCATTGGAGTATCCCATAACTTTGGGTGTTATTTTTTTAATAAAGATAAAAGGTAAAGCCCCGAATCCCGTAGCAATTGCGGTAATTAAGGCATATAAAAAAACTTGAAAAGTGGCAGTTATCATAAAAATAAAGATAAGGATTATTTTACTACAATTTCAATTTCATCCAATTTTTTTATATCGATAAAACGTTCTTGTAAAATGACTAAATCGCCATCGATTTCCAGAATATTATAATCGTTTTTGACATCAAAATGCAAATGATCAATTTTGGTATAATGATTTTTGAAATTGATGAGTTTAAAAGGGGTAAAGATGAAAAACCTTCGTTTGGAAAAAATTAGAAACGGTAAGGTTAATAGGGTAACCGGTAGCACAAAAAT
>JALSTJ010000314.1 GCA_026983815.1 Flavobacteriales bacterium | reverse complement strand
ATTTTTAAATAATCTATCGGGCTGGCAGGTGATGCAAAATGCAAAATATAATCCAATTTACCATCAATTTTGATAAATTCCGTAATATCTTTTTCAATAAACGAAAAGTTGGGATTTGAATTCAAATGAGCAATATTCTTAGGCGAACCGGTAATGAAATTATCTATACCGATAACCTCAAAACCTTCCGAAAGAAATCGGTCGGCAAGGTGTGAGCCTAAAAATCCTGCTGCGCCTGTGATTAAAATTCTTTCCATAAATCTCTTGGAATATTAACCGGTTTTCTTCCTACTGAATAGTAAGAAAATCCCCATTCGTTCATCTCTTTGTTTTTATAAATATTTCTACCGTCAAAAATGACAGGTTTTTTCATTTTATTTTTCATTTTTTCAAAATCGGGCGTGCGAAAAATGTTCCATTCTGTACTGATTATCAGTGCTTCGGCATCTTTTAATATTTCATACATATTGCTTCCGAAAGTGATTTTATCGCCGTATTTTCTTTTGACATTATCCATCGCTTCGGGGTCAAAAACATAAATATCAGCCTCTTTTTCCAATAGTTGCTCAATCATATACAAAGCAGGTGCTTCTCTGATGTCGTCGGTTTCAGGTTTAAAAGCCAATCCCCAAACAGCGATTTTCTTTCCTTTAATATCGTCTTGATAATGATTTAACAATTTGGGAATAAGCGAAGTACGTTGACGTTCGTTAACATCGATAACCGATTTTAAAATTTCAAAATTATAATTATGGTCTTTCCCTGTTTTATAAAGTGCCTTAACATCTTTTGGAAAACAAGAACCGCCGTAACCGATACCGGGGAATAAAAATCGTTTTCCAATTCTGGAATCCGTTCCCATTCCGATACGAATTTTATCGACATCGGCACCCACTTTTTCAGCAAAATTGGCAATCTCGTTCATAAACGTAATTTTCATCGCTAAAAATGAGTTGGAAGCATATTTTGTGATTTCCGCCGAACGTTCGTCCATCATTAAAATGGGATTGCCCGAACGCACAAAAGGTTCGTATAAACGACGCATTTTTTCTTCGGCTTTTTTGCTTGATGTTCCTATAACTACTCTTTCAGGCTTCATAAAATCGTCTATTGCAAAGCCTTCACGTAAAAATTCGGGATTGGAAACAATATCAAATGATTTTTTTGTTTTAGATGCAATTATTGATTTCACTTTTTCGGCTGTTCCAACCGGAACCGTACTTTTATTAACAATGATTTTATAGTTATCATTATCTTGCTCTTCAAGTATTTCGGCAATTTTTCCGGCAACATCCATAACATAAGACAAATCGGCAGAACCATCTTCATCTTCGGGAGTTGGTAGGGCAAGGAAAATTATTTCGGCGTGATCAACTCCTTTTTTTAGGTCAGTTGAAAAGTGTAGCCTTCCTCCTTTGATATTTCTATGAAAAAGTGTTTCTAATCCCGGTTCATAAATAGGGACAACACCATTTTTCATTTTTTGTACTTTATCCTCGTTGATATCTATACAAATAACTTCATTTCCGGATTCGGCAAAACAAGTGCCTGTAACCAAACCAACATATCCTGTGCCTATAACAGATATTTTCATATATTTTTTTTAGGACTACAAATGTAACAATAAATAAAACGCTAAAAAAAGATAAATATTTTTTGTTGTTCATATTTTTTAAGGAATGGTTGTTTATTGAAATAAATTTGATAAATTTGTTTTTGATAAATTAAAAAAATTATATGAAGAAGTTATTTCTTATTGCCCTATTTTTCAGTTTATTAAATGTAAAAGCACAGGATAATAATCAATGGGATTTTGAAGCAGGAATTGGTTTAGGGGGTATTTATTATTTTGTTCCTCGCAACAATTTTGGCATTAAACCTTACTGGGAAAAAACCTTAAATTTGCATTTGCGTTTTGGTTATTC
>JALSTJ010000313.1 GCA_026983815.1 Flavobacteriales bacterium | reverse complement strand
GCATCTTCCAATTTTTTCGGTACCCAAATACGACCGTCATTTCGTAAAGATTCGGACATTAAAGTCAATTTGGATTGATGTTCGGAACTTCTGGGGATACAAGTGGGATGGATTTGTACAAAAGCCGGATTGGCAAAATATGCTCCTTTGCGATGTGCTCGCCAAGCGGCAGTTGCATTGGAACCCATAGCATTTGTAGATAAGAAATAAACATTGCTATAACCTCCGGTTCCCAAAACCACTGCGTGTGCAGAATGTCTTTCAATCTCACCGGTTACCAAATTTCTTGTAATGATTCCTCTGGCATGTCCGTCTATAACAACCAAATCCAACATTTCATGTCGATTATACATCGTAACTTTTCCTCTGGCAATTTGACGGTTTAAAGCGGAATAAGCACCTAACAACAATTGTTGTCCGGTTTGTCCTTTGGCATAAAAAGTTCTGGACACCAAAACACCTCCAAATGAACGATTATCCAATAATCCGCCATAATCACGAGCAAAAGGAACCCCTTGCATCACGGCTTGATCTATAATATTGCCCGACACTTCCGCCAATCGATATGTATTGGCTTCACGTCCGCGATAATCGCCACCTTTGATGGTATCATAGAATAATCTCCAATCACTATCTCCGTCATTTTGATAGTTTTTGGAAGCATTAATTCCTCCTTGTGCTGCAATAGAATGTGCGCGACGAGGTGAATCCTGAAAAGCAAAAGCTTTTACATTATATCCCAATTCTGCCAATGAAGCGGCAGCAGACGCACCGGCAAGACCTGTACCCACTACAATAATATCCAATTTTCTTTTATTGGCAGGACTTACCAAACGAATTTTGTCTTTATATATAGTCCATTTGTCAGGCAAATTTCCTTCGGGAATATGAGCTTGTAATGGACTTCCTTCTTTAACATTTATTGTTGTCATATGAAATGTTTTTTAATTAAAATAAAAATAAATAGCAATAGAGGAAAAACCAATCGCTATGATTAAAGCTACAATATTACCTAAAATCACCAAAGTTTTGTTACACTTTTCTCTCGGTGTTCCCAAAGTCTGAAAAGCCGATTGAAATCCATGACTTAAATGTAATCCTAAAGATACAAAAGCCAATACATAAATCAAAGTATAAACCGGACTTTTAAACAAACTGACGACCAATTGGTAATGATCTGCAATATCTTGGGTTTTAAAAGGTAAAAAATAATTATACAAGTGTAATAATAAAAAACCCAAAATCATTAATCCTGTCCAAATCATATTCCTTGATGCCCAAGTAGATGCTGCACCGGGATTATTCTTAATATATTTGACCGATCTTTTGGTTTGATTGGTCAACTCCAAGTAAATCCCCATATAAATATGAAATGCAAAAACCAGAAATAAAATGGGTTGCATCACCTGAATAAAAGGATTAGTTGCCATAAATTCCACTGCACTATCAAAAGCTTCTTTGCCCGGATATATCAGTGTCAAATTGATGGCTAAATGGACAAAAAGAAACAATACGAGAAATAATCCCGCAATTGCCAATGCCATTTTTTTAGCTACTGATGATTTTAATATGCTCATAGTTGTTTTTTTAAATTTAAACAAATATACGATTTTATCATTTCAAAAAATTGATAAATATCAATTTCTAATTTTTTATAAAAAAAACAGGAGTCAAAAAAATTCAACTCCTGTTTATATCAATTAGTAATTTTCCAACATTTTTATTGAACACAATTCAATATCTTAAACTCGGTTCTTCGGTTCATCTGATGTTCTGCTTCCGAACATTTTACTCCGTCCACACATCCGTTTACAGGGTAAATCTCTCCATACCATTTCGGTACGATACGGTCTTTGTTGATGCCGTGATTAACCAAATATTTTACTACCGAGTTCGTCCTGTTTTTCGATAACTCAACATTGTATTGCTTGC
>JALSTJ010000312.1 GCA_026983815.1 Flavobacteriales bacterium | reverse complement strand
AAATCCGAAAATTAATAAGATAACTCCAAATAATTCGGTTGTACCTGCCATATAAGCATTCAAATACGGAAACGGATATCCCAAGTCTTTAAACCAATCGCCAACTGCATGCATATCACTCCATTTCATCATAGCCGGCTTATAAAAACCAAAAGCTAATATTAAGCGTAAGAATAATAAAGCTAAACTTTGGCTTTTTATTCCTATTTTTTCCAATTGTGAATTTAATTTGGTCAATAATTTCATGTCTTTTTATATTTTAATTAAAATTATTTTCCGCACTTACCCGCTCCACATTTCTTTTCGGCTTTGGCTTTTTTATCTTTTTTTGCCTTACCATCGCCACATTTTCCATCGCCACATTTTTTTGATTCCTTGGATTTGTCATCACCGCATTTTCCACTACCGCATTTCCTATCTTTTTTAGAATCTTTGGTTTTGGCATCGCCACATTTACCTTCTCCACATTTTTTTTCGGACTTTTTATCCTTTTTCATTTTACTATCGCCGCATTTTCCTTCACCACATTTACTCAATGGAATAGTTTGATAATCAGCATAAGAAACCAACATTGCGGTTTGTTTATGATTTGTAGAAGAATTAGTTGTTTTAGAACTGCTAAAAACAAAAACCGTTAAAGCGATAATAACTGTTAAACCTAATAATTTGATTTGTTTTTTTGAATTTTTCATAAGTATAAAATTTAATTGTTATGTAACATTAGTCGCAATTTAAAATTTTTCCTTACAAATTTTAGTAATTGATTATAGATTTTATTTATATCAATTATAAATTTTTTTGGTATAACATTTGTTTAACAAAATTTTATAAATTTGCAACCAATGAAATCAACAAGACAAATTATTCCGTTTTTTTTATTGCTTTTTGCATTACATCTCAATGCCCAAAAAACATATAAACCCTTGGATACACTTCCAAAGACTTATTTAAAGAAATTCTTATCGGGTTTAGAAAAAAGGCACAATAAAGATTTGAATTATATCAAATCTCATTTTAAAGGGAAACAAAGAAGATATCTGAAAGAAATATATAATGGTCAATATGAATCTTTGAAAGAAGACTTTGAAAACGGAGAGTTATACTACAATTTTAGTAACAGCCAATACCTCAAAAAAATATTTGCCGAGATATTAAAAGATAATCCGAGATATAAAAAATTAAAACTTTATCCCGAATGGTCTCGTTCAATAATTCCCAATGCTTATAGTGTTGGCGACGGTACCATCATCATCAATTTGGAATTATTAAATTCCGTAGAAAATGAAAATCAATTGGCTTTTATCTTGGCTCACGAGCTTTCACATTATATTTTAAAACACAGAGAAAAAAGCTATGAATCTTTCATCAAGAGAATTACCTCCAAAGCTTACAAACAAAAAGAAAAAGAAGTATTTAGTAATCGTTGGGGACGTGAAAATCGTGCAGAAAAACTTCTGAAATCCGAAGTATATTCCCGTAGGCATATTTCCAGAAAAGATGAGCTTGAAGCGGATTCATTGGGTTTTATACTATTGGCAAACACGCCATATAATATCAAAGAAGCTATACGTTCTCTTGAAATTATGGATACGGTTGATAAAGAAAAAGACAGTTTATCCAAAGATTTTCTCAAAAAGTTTTTTAATACGCCACATCAAAAATTTAA
The DNA here is from genome assembly GCA_026983815.1 of Flavobacteriales bacterium. GTDB lineage: Bacteria > Bacteroidota > Bacteroidia > Flavobacteriales > Flavobacteriaceae > JALSPZ01. The sequence continues at coordinate 270 of JALSTJ010000312.1, read as the reverse complement.
TCCGGAATGGTTTCAACAAGAAGATTTTTCGGAATATACTTATCAAGATTCCGATAAAAGTTGGAATATCGATTCTTTAAAAACCCACCCGAATTGTCAAAATAGGATTTTAGCGCTCAATCGTATTCAAAAGAATAAAAAATTAAAAGCTAAATCTCAAAATTTTTCTATTGACAATAAAAAATTTAATGAATTAAAAAACAGAGCCAAATATGAAAAAATAAATAATTTGTTTTTGAAATACGAATACGGAATCGGACTCTATGAAAC
>JALSTJ010000311.1 GCA_026983815.1 Flavobacteriales bacterium | reverse complement strand
AAAAAGAAAAATTTATTCAAGCAATTGAACAAGGATATACTTTTAAACACGATTCCTTTCCTATCGGTGGAGCGATGTTAGACGGAAATCCTATTAAAAATCTGCTGATAAAAGTTCCTTTGGAAACCTTGAACCGACACGGTTTAATTTCGGGTGCTACCGGAACCGGAAAAACCAAATCTTTACAAGTGATGGCAGAACAATTGTCCGAAAACGGTATTCCGGTATTATTGATGGACTTAAAAGGAGATTTAAGCGGATTGGCAAAACCCAGTCCGGGACATCCCAAAATTGACGAACGAATGAATGCCATCGGATTGGAATTTACTCCCAAAGGATTTCCGGTAGAAATGTTTTCGCTTACAGGAAAACAAGGAATTCAACTTCGGGCAACCGTATCGGAATTCGGACCTATATTATTATCACGTATTTTGGACTTGAATGATACCCAAGGCGGAATTGTAGCCGTATTGTTCAAATATGCCGATGATAAAAAATTACCTTTAATCGATTTGAAAGATTTTAAAGAACTCATCAAATGGGCAACAGGAGAAGGTAAAAAAGAATTTCAAGCGGAATACGGACGATTATCCACGGCTTCCACCGGTTCCATACTGAGAAAAATCGTCGAATTGGAACAACAAGGGGCAGATATTTTCTTTGGTGAACCTTCTTTTGATATAGAAGATTTGATGCGTATTGACAAAGATGGACGGGGAATGATAAATATTATCCGCCTGACCGATATTCAAGACAAACCCAAACTTTTTTCAACTTTTATGTTACAACTATTGGCTGAAATTTATGCCAAAATGCCCGAACAAGGAGATGCCGACCGTCCCGAATTGGTTTTCTTTATCGATGAAGCGCATTTAATTTTCAAAAATGCTTCCAAAGCACTATTGGAACAAATAGAATCCATCATAAAACTGATACGTTCCAAAGGTGTAGGGATTTATTTTGTAACGCAAAACCCAAGAGATATTCCCGATGAAGTATTGGCACAATTGGGAATGAAGATTCAACACGCTTTGCGAGCTTTTACCGCTAAGGATCGTAAAGCTATCAAATTAGCCGCTCAAAATTTTCCCGAATCGGAATTTTATGAAACCGAAGAAGCTCTCACTTCTTTGGGAATCGGAGAAGCATTGGTAACTGTTTTGGGGAGAAAAGGACGTCCCACCCCCCTAGCCGCTACACTGATGCGCGCACCTATGAGCCGTATGGATATATTGACCGATGATGAATTGAAAGAAGTCTTGACAAAATCCAAACTCAGAAAAAAATATGAAAAAGCCTTGGATAGAGAATCCGCTTATGAAATTCTTAAAGAAAAAATAGAAAAAGCCGAAGAAGAAAAAGAAGTAGCAAAAGAAAAACGTCAGGAAAAAAAGAAAAAAGAGGAGCCGGGTTTTATAGAAAAAGCTATGAAAAGTTCAATAGGAAAAATGGTTATGAGAGAAGTAACCCGTTCACTGTTAGGCGTTTTAGGATTGCGTAGAACTTATAGAAGAAGAAGGTAGTTGTGAATTATGAATTGTGAATTATGAATTATGAATTATGAATTATGAATGGTGAATTGTGAATGGTGAATTGTGAATGGTGAATTATGCTTTATTTAATAGTTATTAATATTTAAACAAAAATTGTTGTTAAAATAAATTTAAAGTGTTTGCAAATAATTTTATTTCACGTATTTTTATCATTATAAAATTTTTATAAGTCAAATCAACACACAAAATACTATGAAAAAAATTTTGATATTTTTATTAATCCTAACGATTGGCGCTTGTAGCAAAAAAGAAGATAAATTTATTATTGCCAATAAACAAGTTGGAAAAATAACGGATAGCACACGAGTAAAAGATTTGAAAACATTATTCAAAAATGACTCTATTGTAAAGAAAACCGAAGGAGAAGGAGCATTTGAACCCTATGATGA
>JALSTJ010000310.1 GCA_026983815.1 Flavobacteriales bacterium | reverse complement strand
CGGAACATATAAAGCGGAATTGGTAAAAATAACGCCCGATGGAAACGAATCCGCTATTAGTCAAACTGTTGAATTTAAAATAGATAAACTCTACAAAGGCAGTTTGCCGGGACAAAGAATGGATAAGGTTGCCGATTTTTGGAAAAAATTGGATGCTTTTACGGCAAAAGTTCAATTGTCTGTAAAAAAATTCAATAAAACAAAAAATGATATCCAACGATTACAACAAGCTTATTTAAAAGCTGAAAAACAAAATCCGTCTGTTGAGAAAAAAATTGCGGATTTACGTAAACAAATATTGGATTTGGATTTGAAAATTTTCGGTAGCAAAGCAAAAAAAGAAGTAGGGGAACGTAAACCGCCGAGTATTCAAGACAGAATAGGAGCAGTAATGATGGGGGTTCAAAACTCCTCCTACGGACCTACTCCAATGCATATCAAAACTTTTGAAATTGCCAGAAAAGAATTTAATCAATATAAAAATCAATTGATGCAAATGGAGAAAGAAATTAAAGTAATAAAAAAACAGCTTCGAGAATTGGGCGCTCCGTTTTTGGAGTAAAACAATTAATTTTTTTTGAAAAGCCGGCTAAAAACCGGCTTTTTTAGTTATTAACACTATTTTGACAATAACTTTTAAAAATTTAAATTAATTTATAGTAAAGAAAATTTTAAATTTGCTTGCCAAGATAACTAAACATTTATACTAATTATGAAAAGAAAATTATTCTACTTATTCGCCTTACTGATGTTCCTTACATCAGGATTTGCACAGGTAACGACATCAACGCTCAAAGGGATTGTCAAAGACAAAGAAGGTCCTTTGATGGGAGCGGAAGTATTGGTCATCCATGTTCCGACCGGAACAAAAGCAGGAGCCATTACACAAGAAAACGGAAGGTTTACTCTCCCCAACCTTAGAATTGGAGGACCTTACAAAGTTGAAGTAAAATTTGTTGGTTATCAACCGGTGGTTTTGGAAAATATTTTCCTAAAACTGGGAGAAACCAAAAACTTGGAAATTTTTATGAAAGATGACAAAAATGCTTTAAATGAAGTAGTCATTAAAGTAAAAGAAAGTGCCAAAACCGATGTGCGGGAAAAAACAGGTCCCGAAACAGCCATCGGACACAAAGAACTTCAAGCACTTCCAAGTATCTCCCGCTCGGCAAAAGATTTTTACAGATTAGAACCCTCCGCCAGCGGAAATTCTTTTGCCGGAAGAAATGACCAATACAATAACTTTTCTTTGAATGGAACCGTATTTAACAACCCCTTCGGTTTGGATGCCGCCACTCCGGGTGGACAATCCAATGCACAACCTATTTCTTTGGATGCAATTGAACAAATTCAAGTTTCCGTTGCCCCTTACGACGTTACACAATCCGGTTTTACAGGTGCTGCGGTCAATGCGGTTACCAAATCGGGAACTAACACCTTGCACGGAACGGTTTTCGGTTTTTACAGAAATCAAGATATGACCGGTAAAGTGAATTTGGGACATACAACCCTAACCCCCGATTTAAAACAATTGCAAGGAGGTATTAGTGTGGGTGGTCCCATCATCAAAAACAAATTATTCTTTTTTGTAAACGGAGAAATTGACGATAGAACAGATTTAGGTTCATTCTATATTGCAAATGCTCCCGGAAGAACAGGTGATAACGTTTCCAGAGTGGAAAAAGCGGATTTGGACCACGTGCACGATTTGTTAAAAAGTATCGGATATGAAACCGGTCCTTATGAAGGATATTTACACGATACGTATTCCGATAAAGCCATCTTTAAATTGGACTGGAATGCTATGGAAAATCTACGGGTTTCGTTCATTTATAACTTCTTACACGCTTATCGCGATTTGAATGCTCACCCTGATGCTTTGATGCATCGTGGACCTGATAGAACCGTTATGCAATTCTATAATTCGGGATATCGGATCAATAATAATATCGATTCTTATCTAACAGAAATTAACTGGAACTCCAAAAACGGAAAATTTTCAAACAAATTCCGTGCTGGTTATACATTTTTTAACGATTTCAGAGAACCCAAATCCACTCCGGCTCCGGTAATTAAAATTTATAAAGATGGACAACCATATATCGTTGCAGGGCACGAACCTTTTTCTATTCACAATTCTTTACAACAAACCGTTATGCAAGCTTCCGATATCTTAACGGTTTCATTACAAGACCATACCTTAACCGGTGGATTTAACTTTGAAAAATTCAGTTTTAACAATTCGTTTAATTTATTTGCTTATGGATCTGAAGTTCTTCCTCAAGTGCCACCTTATACCATGCAAAGTTTTGAAGATGCCATAAACGATGGAACTATTGCTGCTAAAATTGATGCGGCAAAAGCAGCTGATGCTGCCGGAAATTGGAATATTACCAAGCTTGATGTAGGCCAATTGGGAGTGTTTATACAAGATCAATGGCAAATCAATGATTACTTTAAAATCGCTTACGGATTGCGTGTAGATAAACCCATGTATTTTAATACACTTAAATATGTTGAAGAAAAAATTGCTGAAGCCGGAGCAGATTATATTATGGAAAATATAACTTGGTATGACGAAAATGGTAATCCCATAAAATACAGTGCAAGAAACCTTCCCTCCGATAAATTATTATGGGCGCCCCGATTCTCTTTCAATTGGGATGTAAGTAAAGATAAAAGCATCATCCTACGTGGGGGTTCGGGAATCTTTACCGGACGCTTACCTTTTGTATGGATAGGAAACCATGTAGCAAATTTAGGACGTTGGTTTATGACTCCGGTTAAAAAAGAATTTAAATTTCCACAAGTTTGGAGAAGTAGCTTTGGAGTAGATGCCAAATTAAATAATGGTTTCAATACTTCATTTGATGTAGCTTATACCAAAGACGTAAATGCTATGATGGTTCGTAATTATGGCTTAAAACCACCTAGTGGAACACTTAATAGCTCTATCGATGCAAGACCCATATATACAAGTAATGACCATGCTATTGTATCAGTTGGTGATAAAAATCTTTACACATTTACCAATACAGATATGGGAGATTCTTTTAATTTTTCGGTAAAATTAAGCAAGAAATTCGGAAAAGGATTATACAGTAGTTTAGCTTATAATTTTATGCTTTCCAATGATGTAAACTCTATTGAAGCGGAAATTACCAATGATGCTTTTGCACGTAACCCTGCCTTGGGAAATGTAAATAAAGAAGTACTAGCACCTTCACTTTATGGTGATAAACACAGATTTATCGGCTTCACTACCAAAACTTGGAGATATGGAAAAGATAACAAATGGAATACAACACTTGCAGCCGTTTATGAATTGGCACAAGGCGGTAGATTCTCCTACACTTATTCGGGAGATATCAACGGCGACGGTTCGGGGCTAAACGATTTAATCTATATTCCTACCCAAGACGAATTAAATCAAATGTATTTTTCAGGAAATGCAACCGAACAACAAGCACAAAAAGATGCTTTCGAGCATTTTATCAATCAAGATGAATATTTAAGCACACACAGAGGACAATATATGCAGCGTTATGCCATATTAAGCCCTTGGAGAAGCAAAATAGATTTGAAACTTACGCAAACTTACCGTATCAAAGGTTCTTATAAAGTTCAATTTAACCTAAATGTATTGAATTTAGGAAACATGCTCAATAGTGATTGGGGTGTTGTCAAACTTCCGACAACCAAACAACCTCTTGGAGTAGATGTAAGCCAAGATGTCGATGGGGACGGAAACAATGATCCGGTATATAGTTTTGATACCAACTTAAAAAATACTTTCTATAACGATTATAGCTTACGTTCCAGATGGCAATTGCAAGCAGGATTGCGTTTTATATTCTAAAAAGAAAGCTTTTTCTCATCTGATAAAAGCGGTTGCATTCGCAACTGCTTTTATTTTTTTGAACAATTTAATAATTTCTATTTTGTTTTCTTGTTAGCAAAATCATTCATACGTTTTCTCCACTCTGTTGTTTGAGACAAAAAAGCAAAATTATCCGCAGCATACAATTTTGCCGCTTCTATTTCCAAGCGCGTCCCAAAACTTACGGTTCTTTTGGTATAATCCAATGCCAAAGCAGGAGCTTCCATCATTTGAGTAGCCAATTTTTTACAATATTCCAATAAATTGTCAGTAGAAACACTTGCCGAAGCCAAGCCCATCTCTACAATTTCCTTTCCTTTTAACATTCTACCGGTAAGCAATAAATCTTTGGTTTTCCCTTCACCAAGAATATTTTTTAAATAAACCGTACAAGTAGCAGGAAGAATAGCACCTAATTTTACCGCCGGATACCCGATTTTGGTTTCATCCGTTACTACTCTAATATCGCAAGCCGTGGCATAACCGAAACCTCCGCCTAATGCCAAACCGTTAATCGCTGCAATCACCGGTTTTGAAAAATTATAGATTTTTTCCGAAGTGGATTCTAATAATAAGGCAAATTCACGTGCTTTTTCTACCGTATCCAACTCCAACAACGATTTTAAATCGACCCCTGATGAAAAAGCTTTGCCTTCTCCTGTAATAATTAATACTTTCAATTGTGAATCTTTGTTTAATTTATCCAACTTATCGGATAACTGATTTAGTAAATCTGTATTGAAGGCATTATATTTTTCCGACCTGTTAAAAGAAAGAATTCCTATTCCTTCTTGTAATGAATATTTGAGGTAATGCATATTAAAAATATTATTGTAAAGCGAATTTCGGAAAAAAATTTCATCATTTGGAAAACCAAGGTTTATTTTATAAAAATTTTTTTTTGAAAAGCTATTTTTTGATGAAATATAGTTGTAATATATTATAATGTGTAAAAAAGTTAAACAGAATTCAATTTTTGAATATAAAATAATATAAAAAATATTTTTGAAATCACTAAAATAAACTTTGTTGAATAAATTTTTTGATATTTTTTTGTAATTGTATAAAAATCAGTTTGAAAAACAAAAAAATATTTCTATCTTTGCCGTCCGAAAAAGAATAAAGATAAAAATATGCCTACAATTCAACAATTAGTTAGACAAGGAAGAACCAAAATAACTAAGAAGAGTAAATCGGCTGCTTTGAAAGGTAGTCCGCAAAAACGTGGCGTATGTATTCGTGTTTACACAACTACTCCTAAAAAACCGAACTCGGCTATGAGAAAGGTGGCAAGGGTACGTTTGACCAACGGAAACGAAGTGAATGCATACATCGGTGGAGAAGGACACAACTTGCAAGAGCACTCGATAGTATTAGTTAGAGGTGGAAGGGTGAAAGATTTACCCGGAGTAAGATACCATATCATCCGTGGCGCATTAGACACGGCAGGTGTGGAAGGAAGAAAACAGCGTCGATCCAAATACGGAACCAAACGCCCTAAAAAGTAGTAACTGAAAATTTGTAAAAATGAGAAAAGGAAGACCTAAAAAAAGAGTTATTTTACCGGATCCGAAATTTAACGATCCTTTGGTAACCCGTTTTGTAAATAACCTGATGTGGAATGGTAAAAAATCTTTGGCATTCAAACTTTTTTATGATGCTTTGGATATTGTAGATCAAAAGAAAGGTGAAGAAGAAAAATCCGCTTTGGAAATATGGAAAGATGCTTTGTCCAACGTGATGCCTCACGTAGAGGTTAGAAGTAGAAGAGTTGGGGGAGCAACCTTCCAAATTCCGATGCCCATCAGACCCGAAAGAAAAATTTCTTTGGCAATGAAATGGATGATTAATTTTGCTCGTAAGAGAAATGAAAAATCCTATCCTCAAAAATTAGCCGGTGAAATTTTATCCGCTTATAAAGAAGAAGGAGGAGCGGTTAAAAAGAAAAACGATACGCACAGAATGGCCGAAGCCAATAAAGCTTTCTCACATTTTAGATTTTAATAGATTTTAAAAATGGCAAAAGATTTAAGTAAATTAAGAAATATTGGAATTGCGGCTCATATCGATGCCGGAAAAACTACCGTTACCGAGCGTATATTGTATTATACAGGTATCAGTCATAAAATAGGTGAAGTTCACGAAGGAGCTGCAACTATGGACTGGATGGAACAGGAACAAGAAAGAGGAATTACCATTACTTCGGCTGCCACGCAATGTGAATGGCCTTATGAAGGAAACAATTATACTATCAACATTATCGATACTCCGGGACACGTTGATTTTACCGTTGAGGTAGAACGTTCATTGCGTGTATTGGACGGAATGGTGGCATTGTTCAGTGCTGTGGACGGAGTTGAACCTCAGTCCGAAACCGTTTGGAGACAAGCCGATAAATACAAGGTGCCTCGTATAGGATTCGTTAATAAAATGGATCGTCAAGGCGCCGATTATTTTATGGTATGTGATCAAGTAAGAGATATGTTGGGAGGTAACCC
>JALSTJ010000309.1 GCA_026983815.1 Flavobacteriales bacterium | reverse complement strand
GAGTTGAAGCCGGAGATATTGCAGCAGGTGTTGGATTTAAAGATATAAAAACCGGAGATACCCTTACCGACGAAAAACATCCGTTGGTTCTGGAATCTATGGATTTCCCCGAACCGGTAATTGGTATTGCGGTTGAACCCAAAACAAAAGCGGATGTCGATAAATTGGGAATGGCTTTATCCAAATTAGCCGAAGAAGACCCTACTTTCCAAGTAAAAACAGATGAAGCTTCCGGACAAACAATTATTTCCGGAATGGGTGAATTGCATTTGGAAATTATCATCGATCGTTTGAAAAGAGAATTCAAAGTAGAAGTAAATGTGGGACAACCACGTGTAGAATATAAAGAAGCATTGACAAACGCTGTTGATCACAGAGAAGTTTATAAAAAACAAACCGGTGGTCGTGGAAAATTTGCCGATGTTGTGTTTAAGTTGGAACCGGCAGATGAAGGAAAAGAAGGTTTGGAATTTATAGATCAAATCAAAGGAGGAAACATACCGCGAGAATATATTCCGTCGGTTGAAAAAGGTTTCAAAGAAGCTATGAAAACAGGACCTTTGGCAGGTTTTGAAGTAGATGCAATGAAAGTTACTTTGGTTGATGGTTCTTTCCACCCGGTGGATTCCGATTCATTATCCTTTGAATTGGCTGCAAAAATGGGTTTCCGTGAAGCAGCAAAAAAAGCGCAACCGGTCTTATTGGAACCTATTATGAAATTGGAAGTAGTAACTCCCGAAGAAAATATGGGAGATATTGTAGGAGACTTAAATCGTAGGAGAGGACAAGTTTTGAGTATGGATGACAGAGCAGGAGCAAAGGTAGTGAAAGCACACGTGCCTTTATCGGAAATGTTCGGTTATGTTACTACTTTAAGAACTTTGTCGTCCGGTAGAGCAACTTCATCAATGGAGTTTTCACACTATGCCGAGACTCCTAAGAATATAGCGGAAGAAGTTATTGAAAAAATAAACGGATAAAATTAAAGACATGGCTCAAAAAATAAGAATAAAATTAAAATCTTACGACCATAATTTGGTAGATAAATCTGCTGAAAAAATCGTAAAAACCGTAAAAAGTACAGGTGCGGTGGTAACAGGTCCCATACCTTTACCTACACACAAAAGAATTTTTACGGTATTGAGATCGCCACACGTCAATAAAAAATCAAGAGAGCAATTTGAGTTAAATACCCATAAAAGATTATTGGATATTTACAGTTCATCACCAAAAACAGTTGATGCGTTGATGAAATTGGAATTGCCCAGTGGTGTGGAAGTAGAAATCAAAGTTTGATAAATATTGTATTATTGTAGAGATAGGATTGCCTTATCTCTACAATAATAAACAATAATAAATAAAAGAAAATTAATATATAAATTAATATAATGTCGGGTATAATAGGAAAAAAAGTAGGAATGACCAGCATTTTTGACGAAAACGGGAAAAATATTCCCGTAACGGTCATATTAGCAGGTCCGAATTATGTTACCCAAGTCAGAACCAAAGAAGTTGACGGGTATGATGCTGTGCAGCTTGGTTTCGATGACAAAAAAGAGAAAAATACACCCAAAGCCCTAAAAGGTCATTTTGAAAAAGCCGGTGTAACTCCTAAAAGAAAAGTCGTCGAATTCCAGGATTTTGAACAAGAGGTGAAATTAGGAGATAAAATCACCGTAGCAGATATTTTTGAAGAAGGCGAGTATGTCGATGTATCGGGAATATCCAAGGGAAAAGGATTTCAGGGTGTTGTTAAAAGACATGGTTTTCGTGGAGTAGGACAAGCTACTCACGGACAACACAATAGGTTAAGAGCTCCGGGTTCGATTGGAGCATCCTCCGATCCTTCCAGAGTTTTTAAAGGAATGCGTATGGCAGGAAGAATGGGTAATGAAAAAGTTACCATTCAAAACTTGCAAGTGATGAAAATTATTCCCGAAGAAAATCTCTTAATTGTAAAAGGGAGTGTTCCCGGTCATAAAAATGCTTATTTAATAATTAAGAAATGATGGAATTGAAAGTATACGATATCAAGGGAAAAGAAACCGGAAGAACAGTTAAACTACCGGAAAACATATTTGGCATTGAGCCCAATGAGCATGCAATTTATTTAGCCGTTAAACAATACTTGGCTAATCAACGTCAAGGAACACATAAGGCTAAAGAAAGAGGAGAAGTTAAAGGAAGCACCAGAAAAATAAAACGGCAAAAGGGAACCGGGACCGCAAGAGCAGGAGCCATTCGTAATCCTTTGTTCAAAGGAGGAGGACGAGTATTTGGTCCCAGACCTAGAAATTATTCCTTTAAATTGAATAAAAAAGTAAAAAGGTTAGCCCGTAAATCGGCTTTGAGTGCAATGCTTAAAGACGGTAACATAATGGTAGTGGAAGACTTTAAATTTGATACACCGAAAACCAAAAATTTTGTTGAAGTATTGAAATCCTTTGACTTAGCGGATAAAAAATCGACATTTGTGTTTGTAAATCCGGATAAAAGTGTATATTTGTCTTCCCGTAATTTACCAAAATCAAAAATTGTAAACAGTTCAAATCTAAACACTTACAATATTTTGAATGCCGGTAAGTTGGTATTGACGGAACCTTCAATTACTGAAATTGAAGAAAATTTCTAAAAATTAGCAAGTTATGAGTATTATAAAAAAGCCGATA
>JALSTJ010000308.1 GCA_026983815.1 Flavobacteriales bacterium | reverse complement strand
AATTCAGCTCATAGAAATTATAATTCTTTTGATGATAAATTTTTCGATTTTGATAATTTAGGAGGTGCTTTGGTTTACAAATCAGATACTGATGATTGGAATAAAATAGCTTTGGGTTTCAATTACAACAAATCTGCTGACTATGGTAATAATTACCGAATGAGAGGGCTAAATACAAACAGAAATTCTGTAACCGATTACTTCATAAGTCAAGCACAGGGTGTACGTTTGGGCGATATCAAAGTTGGTAGCAATGAAACAATCGCTGATGTTTACGATTGGTTGGGAACAAATATCGGCTACAATGCGCAACAAGCCTTTTTAGGTTATCAATCTTACATTTTAAATCCCGTTGACCCAAATGATGATAACAATATTGATTATACATCAAGTGCCAGCTTTACAAATGTTCAACACGATAATAAAATAAATAGTAGCGGAGATAAATCGTTTATGGATTTTAGCTTTGCCGGTACTTATAAAAAACATTTACAATTAGGTGCAAGTTTGACATTTTACACTATTGACTACAAAGAACATAATTCTATTTTTGAGACAGGATACAATCCAACATCAGATTTGAAATCATTAAAATTATCAAACACGCTAAGAGTTGAAGGTAGTGGCGTACAACTTAAAATGGGAGCTATTTATAAATTTGACAACAACTTACGGTTAAGTTTGGCTTATCACACTCCGCAATGGTTAAAAATTGAGGAATTTATGAAACAATCCGTTCACACTGAATTTAACAATGGAGATGTCGTTGATGTCGCTCCTGATATTGAAAACAGTTTTGCTCCTTACAGAGTGATCAGCCCTTCAAAAGTTATAGCAGGAGCGTCTTATGTCGTAGGAAAAAAAGGTATTATCTCGGCTGATTATACTTATCAAGATTTTTCTAATCTGCATTTTAAAGAAATTGATTCTGATGCGGATACCGATTATTTTGATGGTGTAAATGACTATATTTCAAATCATTTTCAAGCCGTTCACAAAGTAAATATCGGTGGCGAATTACGCTTGTCGGAATTGAGTTTAAGAGCAGGTACATTTATGAGTACTTCACCTTATAAACAAAATGATAAACTCTATGCCCCGAAGGGATATTCGGCAGGATTGAGCTACGATTTCGACGGTGTAGTCGTAGATTTTGCTTGGATGCACAGCGATATGCAAATGCAAAAAACTGTTTTAACTTTACCTGACACAGCTACTCTAAATCAAATTAAAAATAAATTTGTTTTAGGTGTAAGATATGATTTTTGATAGAATATTTTTATAAAATTAAGAATAATAGTAGCCCAAAATAATATGTTTATTTTGGGCTTTTTTTCGCACTTTTTATGATGAAAAGTAGTTAAAGATGGTTATTCATACCAAAAGCACCTATTTTTGAACTAATAAATATTGTTAACGAGTTTTCAATTTTCCTAAAATGATATACTTCCCTATCCCTCATCGTCTAACGCTAAAACCTTCATTCAAAGGCAGTGTTTCGCCGGTTGTCAATTTGCCGTAAAAGGTATAGTAATACAAAGTTTTGTTTTTAATATTTTTATCGGTATAAATTTCGTCGCTATTTGAAAAACTTTTTAACAGTTTGGGGTTGTTATTGCCTGATTGTCTATATAATAAAATTTTATCTAATCGTGTATCGGGATATTTTTTCCAACTCAAAACAATTCCGTTTTTTGTTTGTTTCATATCCACAATCAACTTGGCATAACCCGATAAAATATTGACACTTGTCATTGTTTTTAATTCGCTTTTCAGTTTGTTTGCTCCTATTGTTTCAACGCTAAAAGTATAATTTCCCTTACCGAATACTTTATCCGTTAAAAAATAATTTTTTGTAGAAGGAACAAGTTTATCGTTTAGTTTTCTAAACTTGGGTTTTTCCAAATACACATTAAATCCTGCGATATTTTTATCTTTCGGTAATGTCCAAATCAAT
>JALSTJ010000307.1 GCA_026983815.1 Flavobacteriales bacterium | reverse complement strand
TTAATGAATAAGCCCGGCAAAAACCGGGCTTTATTTTTTTAATGATTTCTTTTAACCAAATCTCGAACCGGTTGATTGAGAATCAAGTCAATGTATAAATTGATATTATCTTTTAAATCTTTACGGTGAGAGATAAAATCCAAAAATCCTTTTTCCAATAAAAACTCCGACCGTTGAAAACCTTCGGGTAAATCTTTACCGGTGGTATCTTTGATTACACGCGGACCTGCAAATCCGATTAATGCTCCGGGTTCTGCAATATTGATATCGCCAAGCATTGCAAAAGAAGCGGTTGTTCCTCCGGTGGTAGGATCGGTTAATAAAGAAATATAAGGAACTTTTGCTTTTCCCATACGAGCTATTGCTGCGGAAGTTTTAACCAATTGCATCAGAGATATGGCAGCTTCTTGCATTCGCGCTCCTCCGGATTTTGAAATCATTACCAAGGGAATTTTATGTTCAGCGGCATAATCCATTGCACGAGCAATTTTTTCGCCCACTACCGAACCCATTGAACCTCCGATGAATGTAAAATCCATAGCGGCTACCAACAAATCTTTTCCTTTGGATTTTCCCAAACCTACACGAACAGCGTCTTTTAGTTTGGTTTTTTTCATGGCTTCTTTCAAGCGGTCGGTATATTTTTTGGTATCTTCAAATTTCAAAGGGTCTTTGGAACGCATTTCCGCCCAAAGTTCTTCATATTTTCCATCGTCAAAAAGGATTTGAAAATATTCTTCGCTTCCGATACGCATGTGATATCCGTCTTCGGGACTGACATAAAGATTTTCAATCAATTCGTCTTTATCTATAACTTTTCCCGAAGGTGTTTTATACCAAAGTCCTTTGGGTAAATCTTTTTTTTCTGATGTAGGGGTAACAATCCCTTTTATTTTTCTTTTGAACCAAGACATAACAAATTATTTTTCTACGGTTATTGTGTTTACGTTTTTTAGATCTTCAAAAGCTTGCGATAAACGTTTTTTGAAAGTCAATTCGCCTTCACGCAACCATTTTCTGGGATCATAGTATTTTTTATTGGGTTTATCGTCTCCTTCGGGATTTCCTATCTGTGTTTTGAGATAATCCTTGTATTTGTCAAAATAGTCTCGAACGCCTTCCATAAAAGCATATTGGGTATCCGTATCGATATTCATTTTAACAACGCCATAATCAATTGCATTATGAATATCCTTTAACTCGGAACCGCTTCCGCCATGAAAAACAAAAAACACCGGTTTGGGATGCAAACGGTGTTTGGTTTCGATAAAATTTTGTGAATTTTTCAAGATTTCGGGACGTAAAACCACATTTCCGGGTTTATACACGCCGTGGACATTTCCAAAAGATGCGGCAATGGTAAAATACGGACTGATTTTGGAAAGCTCTTCATAAGCATAATTGACTTCTTCGGGCTGGGTGTAGAGTTTGGCATTATCTACATCGGTATTATCCACTCCGTCTTCTTCACCGCCGGTAATTCCCAGTTCGATTTCCAAAAACATTTCCAAATCCTTCATCCGTTGTAAATATTTTTTACTGATTTCGATATTTTCTTCAATCGGTTCTTCGGATAAATCCAACATGTGAGAACTAAACAGCGGTTTTCCGTTTTCTTTATAAAATTTTTCTCCGGCATCCAAAAGTCCGTCAATCCACGGCAAGAGTTTTTTAGCGGCATGATCCGTATGAATGATAACAGGAACGCCGTAAAGTTCCGCCAAATCGTGAATATGTTTGGCACCGGCAATTGCTCCGGCAATGGAAGCTTGTTGGTTTTCGTTGGACAAACCTTTACCGGCATTAAAATGAGCGCCTCCATTTGAAAATTGTATGATTACCGGGGCGTTCATTTCACGTGCGGTTTCCATAGCCGCATTGATAGAATCACTACCGATTACATTTACTGCGGGAATGGCAAATCCTTTTTTATGGGCATATTCAAATAATTCTTGTAATTT
>JALSTJ010000306.1 GCA_026983815.1 Flavobacteriales bacterium | reverse complement strand
CCAAAATTTTTGATATTCCATCCACATTTTGTCTCTGAATTTTTTGGCTGATGTATTATAATAAAATCGATAGGTATTGGGTAAATACATCAACAAAGCAGTATTTTTGTCAAAGCCCGTTGTTTTTAAAAATTCTTTATCCAACATTGCTTTCAACAAACTTACGGAATCAGCGGAAATTTGCTTGGCAACTGCACCTGCTAAATCTTGCAATGAATTTTGATTGTTAAAAGTTACATTAATTTCCACTTGTTTCCCAATCCTCAATACATTGATTAAGTTATTGTTATTCCAATGATTTTTTATTTCATATCTCCCCGGCTTTACTTTTGAAAAATGCTTGATTTTACTTGCCCACTCAAAAGTTTTTTCGCTACGCAAATAAGGTTTTAAAATTTTGGTCAATGCATAAAAATCTGTGCTGTCGGGAATATCTATTAAAACGCTGTCTTTGTTAAGTTTTACATTAGGCGAAAAGAAAATCATATGAACGGAAAAAAATCCCGTAAACAATAAAAAAAGTCCGATAAGAAAAATTATAAGTTTGTTTTTCATGATAAAAATTAAAAAACCAAAAATATAAATTTATTTATTAATCAATTGATAAAAATACTCGTCTTGATAATTTTCTCCATCAAAATTCCATTCTTTTTTCAAACCGCTCCTTTCAAAACCCAAGCTTTCAAAAAGCCGGATACTTGCAAGATTATCCACCGCGATATTGGCATAAATTTGATGCAAATGCAAAACCCTAAAACAATATTTTATCAATTGTTGCAAAGCGGCTTTGCCATATCCTCGGTTTCTTTGTTCGGAATTTTTTATGATAATGCCTATCCCCGCACGTTTGTTCTTGGGATCAAAATCGAATAGATCAATAAAACCCAAAAGTTCGCCGCCTTTTGTTTTTTCGATAGCCAAACGAAATTGTCCGACTTCATATATGGATTTGTCCGCCTCCTGAATATATTTCATCAAAAGCATTCTACTCATCGGCTGTTGCTGGTGACTCAAATACCATAAATCCATATCATTTTCCAATTGATATAAAAAATCTATATCTCCGGGTTCCAAAGCTCTTAATCTGACGATTGAATCCATAACGGCTTGAATATTTTTTTCAAATTTACATTAATTTCATCAATATATCCTATTGTGCATTTACAAAAAAATGTGAATAGGATTAACCACTCAATCTTTTTTCATGTCTATAAAACTCACTTGACTCTAAAAATTGAAATCATCGAGAATAAAATCAGAAAAAATTAACTGTTTATTTTTATAGGTTAAAAAAATCATAAGAATCCCGTTAATTTTTAGTTAAACCCAAAGAAATTATTGAATTTTGGAATAATTTTGGTAATATATTTTTTTACGTCAATTGATGAATAAATATTTTGAAAAATATATTAAAAAACAGAGATTATGAAAAAGATACTTGCTTATGTATTTATTGGGGTTATCAGCAGTTTAGCTACCTTATTTTTTTATAAAAATTTTACAGAAAAACCCCAAACAAAAAAAACTGACATTTTGGCTACCTCCCAAACCGATGACAGTATTTCCGGTTTGATAAAAAATGTGGATTATAAATCCGATTCAAACAATTTTTCACACCTTGCGGATTTCCGGGAAATTGTTAAAAAAACCAAAGGAGCCGTAGTCCATGTTCGCAATACCCGCTATGTTCAACAATATCAACCTTATTATTTCGGTTACCGCCCTGGTCCTGTATATAAACAAGAAGGAACCGGTTCGGGAGTAATTATTTCTCCCGATGGATTTATCGTTACCAACAATCATGTGATTAAAGATGCCAATGAAATTGAAGTAACATTGGACAACAATAAAACTTATAAAGCCAAACTTATCGGGACGGATGTAAATTCCGATGTGGCGGTAATAAAAATTGATGCAAAAAACTTACCGTATATGATTTTTGGCGATTCCAATCAAATTGAACTCGGAG
>JALSTJ010000305.1 GCA_026983815.1 Flavobacteriales bacterium | reverse complement strand
CCCCATTCCAAGGATTGGGGTGCGCGCAAACTAAATATATGAAAAGTGGAAGGTAAATAATCGGCAAAAGCATATAAATCCATCTCGTTACTTCCATAGCCATGCAACAAAATAAAAGCAGGAGATTTTTTATCTTTATTGATGGAAGGACGATGTAAAAACTTGAAATCGGTCATCTATTGATTTTTTTCTTCCGGATGAAAAAAACCTCTTTGTTTTAACCAATTTTCCAATATTTTGTTGAATTCCTGCGGGTGTTCCATCATGGGAGCGTGTCCGCATTTATCAATCCAATATAAATCGGCATCCGGCAAAAGTCTTTTGAATTCTTCCGCCACATCAGGCGGGGTTACATTATCGTTTTTTCCCCAGATTAAACAAACCGGAAAATTCATATTAGGCAAATCTTTTGCCATATTATGTCGGATAGCACTTTTGGCAAGTGCCAAGGTTCTGATGACTTTCATCCGGTCATTGACCACTCTAAAAATTTCATCTACCAATTCTTTGGTTGCGACTTTGGGATCATGAAAAACTTCTTGGGCTTTTTTCTTGATATATTCATAATTATTTCGTTTGGGATACGAATCTCCCATTCCTTTTTCATAGAGTCCGCTACTTCCGGTTAATACCAATCCTAAAACTTTTTCGGGGTGTTTGGATGCATAATAAAGTGCTACATGCCCGCCAAGCGAATTTCCTAGAAAAATTGCTTTATCGACTTTTTTATAATTCAAAAATTCATGCAAATATTTTGAAAATCCTTTGACACTCGTTTTTAACAAAGGAAAAGTATAAACGGGAAGCTCCGGCATTAAAACTTTGAAATTTTTAGAAAAATACTCAATGGTCTGATCAAAATTACTCAGACCTCCCATCAATCCGTGTAAAATAACCAAAGGAGTTCCTTCTCCTTTTTCTATATATTTAAAACCTTTCTCTTCCTTAAGCATCAAGTTGTTTGTTTTGTTTGTGTTAGAACAAAAATACAATAATTTTTTATTTTGGATATATCAAAAATCAAGAAAAACAAAGCATTATAATTTATTTCAACAAAGTTGCCATTCTATTTTTTTATCAAAGTTTTTTGTATCCATTTTCCATATTTGGACTTTTTGATATTCTGCGGCAAAACTTTATAAATAGTATCCAAAATTTTCGGATTGTTATAAAAATCAACATATCCGACATAAGCTCCGACAGGTAAATCTTTATTATTAAAAACAAAGTTCAATTGATATATTTTTCTACGTTTTTCCAGACGTTCGGAAACTTTGGAAAGACTGTCCGTTGTTTGCGATTTTCCTTGTTTTAAGGCATCATATTTTGCTTGGAATAAATCCAATTGTTTATCATTGAATTTTTGCAACATTTTTTTATACTCTTGCCATTTCATTTGTTGTTTACCACCTTTTATTTTGGCATTTACTGCAAAATTCTCTAAAAAAGTATGAATTTCAATAGTATCGGAAGGAGCGGCAAAGAACAAAATCTTTCCATCTTTAATTTCAGGAAGTTGTAAAATCAGGATTTGCGGTTCATCAATGCTGGTATGAAATTCGAAATGTTCATTTCCATCTACTTTGATTGAATCTATGGAATAAACCGAATCATAATTAATTTTTTTTAATAAAAGTGTTCCCAAACGCAGACCTTTTACTTGTCCTTTTACTGTTAAATTTCCCTGTATATTGACTTTATTAGAGCAAGAGAATAAAATTCCTGCAAATAAAAATATAAGTAAGACCAATCTTTGCATATAAAATATTTTGTGTCAAAAATAAGAATTTATTTTGTGATAATGCTTGTCTAAAACAAAAAACAGTCTGTAATAGCAGACTGTTTTTTGTTAATTAAATACATAAGATATTATAAATTATTCTTTCTCAAATAATTCAAGGCACTTCCGGCTTTAAACCATTCGATTTGTTGCTCATTATAGGTATGATTGACTTTAATGATATCTATGGATTTGTC
>JALSTJ010000304.1 GCA_026983815.1 Flavobacteriales bacterium | reverse complement strand
CCTGATATTCTTTTACTTGATGAACCTACAAACCATCTTGATGCCGAAACCGTTTTATGGTTGGAAGCCGAACTTAACAGATATCCGGGAACCGTAATTGCCGTTACACACGACAGATATTTTTTAGATAATGTTGCCGGATGGATATTGGAACTTGACAGAGGCGAAGGAATTCCTTGGAAAGGAAATTATTCTTCGTGGCTAGAACAAAAACAAGAAAGATTAAAACTGGAAGAAAAAAAGGAAACTGAAAAACAAAAAACTTTACAAAGAGAATTGGAATGGATTAAAATGTCGCCACGTGGTCGTCATGCAAAACAGAAAGCAAGAATTTCTTCGTATGAAGAATTGTTAAACGAAGAAAAACAAGAGCGACAAAAAGATTTACAAATTTATATTCCGCCGGGTCCGCGTTTGGGTAATGTTGTAATTGAAGCGGATAATATAGCAAAAGGTTTTGACGGTAAATTGCTTTTTGAAAATTTAAGTTTTTCTTTACCTCCGGGTGGAATTGTTGGTGTTATTGGTCCTAACGGTGCTGGTAAAACCACTTTGTTTAGAATGATTGTTGGTGAAGAAAAACCTGATGAGGGAAATTTCAAAATAGGCGAAACGGTTAAACTTGCTTACGTAGATCAAAGTAGGGAAGTATTGGAACCGGAAAAAACAATTTGGGAAATGATTTCCGGAGGTGCCGAAGTTGTTGAATTAGGCAAGAGGCAAATGAACTCGCGTGCTTATGTAGGACAATTTAATTTTACCGGAGCTTCGCAGCAAAAGAAAGTTGGTGAGCTTTCCGGCGGAGAACGTAACAGAGTGCAATTGGCTATGATGCTAAAAGAAGGAGCAAATGTAATTTTACTTGATGAACCTACAAACGATTTGGATGTAAATACCTTGCGTGCTTTGGAAGAAGGTTTACTTAACTTTGCCGGCTGCTCGGTTGTTATTAGTCACGATAGATGGTTCCTTGATAGAATTTGTACTCATATACTTGCTTTTGAAGGAGATAGTAAAGTTGTTTGGTTCGAAGGAAACTTCACGGATTATCAAGAAAACAGAAAAGCAAGACTTGGAGCCGATGCGGACATTCCACACAGAATTAAATATAGAAGATTAGAGAAATAAAAAATATAAAAATTAAAACTAAAAGTTTTTGCCGACTGCCGTGCTTACCAAAACCGTACGGCAGTTTTTTTCAGCTTTTCAAAAATAAATTATTTCAAAATTGTTCTATAGTTAAAAAGTTCATATCTCTTTAAGAGATAGGAACTTTGGAAAGTATTTAGCACCAAAAATAATTTACTGCATAAAAAAGCTTCGCCAAAACGGAGACTCTATTTTACCGTTCATTCATTCAACAAATCAAACAATGTCTTATCAAATTTTCGATGTTCCAATGGCATTAAACATTTTGTTTAATGTAAGCTGATATAAAAATAAATCATTCATTCATTTATCCAATCAAAAAATTTCTTGTAAAACCTCCGATGTCTCCAATGGTATTAAGCATTTTTTTTATGTAAAAGCTGGTATAAAAATAAAACAGTTGAATAATCTTAAGACATCTGAGGTTAGTGTTGTATAAAAGTATTTAGCACCAAAAATAATTTACTGCATAAAAAAGCTTCGCCAAAACAGAGACTCTATTTTACCGTTCATTCATTCAATCAATCAAACAATGTCTTATCAAATTTTCGATGTTCCAATGGTATTAAGCATTTTGTTTTATGTAAAAGCTGGTATAAAAATAAAACAGTTGAATAGTCTTAAGACATCTGAGGTTGGTGTTGTATAAAAGTATTTAGCACCAAAAATAATTTACTGCATAAAAAAGCTTCGCCAAAACAGAGACTTTATCTTACCAATCATTCATTCAATCAATCAAAAAATTTCTTGTCAAACCTCCGATGTCTCCAATGGTATTAAGCATTTTGTTTTATGTAAAAGCTGGTATAAAAATAAAACATTTGAATAA
>JALSTJ010000303.1 GCA_026983815.1 Flavobacteriales bacterium | reverse complement strand
TTTTTTTGTATTTTTGCAACTTAATAAATATGGATTATGTCAGAAGAAAAAAAATCTTTGAATTTTATTGAACAAATCATTGAGGAGGATTTAAAAAACGGCTTGCCACAAGAAAAATTACGTTTTAGATTTCCTCCCGAACCCAACGGATATTTACATATAGGACATGCGGCTTCCATTTGTCTTAATTTCGGATTGGGAAAAAAATATAATGCACCGGTTAATTTGCGTTTTGACGATACCAATCCGGCTGCCGAAGAACAAGAATATGTCGATGCTATTAAAAAAGATATCGCTTGGCTGGGTTTTCAATGGGATAAGGAACTGTATGCTTCCGATTATTTTGACAAGCTTTATCAGTGGGCGGTAAAAATGATAAATGAAGGAAAAGCTTATGTGGACGAACAAAGCCAAGACGAAATTAATAAACAAAAAGGCACTCCGACCGAACCCGGGATAGAAAGTCCCTATCGAAATCGACCGGCACAAGAAAGTTTGGATCTATTGGAACGTATGCGAAAAGGTGAGTTTGATGAAGGAGCTATGGTTTTGCGTGCCAAAATAGATATGGCTTCACCCAATATGCACATGCGCGACCCTATTATGTATAGAATTTTGCATAAAGCTCACCACAGAACCGGAGATCAATGGAAAATTTATCCCATGTATGATTGGACGCACGGACAATCCGATTATTTGGAACAAGTTTCTCATTCGCTTTGCACTTTGGAATTTAAACCCCACCGTCCGTTATACGAATGGTTTTTGGAGCAAGTATATGAAGGAGGTCTCAAACCCAAACAACGAGAATTTGCTCGTAGAAATCTCAGTTATACCGTGATGAGCAAACGCAAACTTTTGCAATTGGTTGAAGAAGGAGTAGTGAACGGATGGGATGATCCTCGTATGCCGACTATTTCAGGTCTGAGACGTCGCGGATATACCCCCGAATCCATTGTGAAATTTAGCGAATTAGCAGGAATTTCCAAGCGCGAAAATGTTACCGATGTAGCTCTTTTGGAATATGCCGTAAGGGAGCATCTCAATAAAATTGCTCCACGTAGAATGGCGGTTTTAAATCCGGTTAAATTGATTATCGATAATTATCCCGAAGGAAAAACCGAATATCTGAAAGCCGAAAATAATCCCGAAGATGAAAATGCCGGATATAGAGAAATTCCCTTTGCCAAAGAATTATATATCGAAAGAGATGATTTCAAAGAACAAGCCAATCGTAAATTTTTCCGATTGACTTTGGGTAAGGAAGTGCGATTGAAAAATGCGTATATCATTAAAGGTGAATCAGTTGTAAAAGATAAAAAAGGAAATATTACCGAAATACATGTAACCTATGACCCTAAGAGTAAAAGCGGTAGCGGAACAGAAGAAAGCAAACGAAAAGTCAAAGGAACCTTACACTGGGTAACCGTAGAACATTCGGTGCCGGCTGAAATAAGAATTTACGATAGATTGTTTTCCGATGAAGCCCCCGACGGTCATAAAGATAAGGATTTTAAAGAGTTTTTAAATCCCGATTCATTAAAAATCGATAGAAAAGCGCGTTTGGAACCTTCATTAAAAGATGTCAAGCCGGGCGAACGTTTTCAATTTACCCGTTTGGGATATTTTGTTGCCGACAATGATCATACCCCCGAAAAACCGGTGTTTAATAGAACGGTAACCCTAAGGGATACTTGGAGTAAAAAGAAAAAATAAAAAAAGAAATATTGCGTTTTAATCATAAGAAATCAATTTATGGAATTTATCAAATTTTTAAAAAGTAAAATTTTTTTAAAAAACTTATTGGCTGCAATTATCCTGACATTTTTTATTATTTTCGGTTTGAATCTTTATTTGGATAATTACACCCATCATAACGATTACCATCTTGTGCCACAACTTAAAGGAAAATCAGTAGAGGAAGCTACAAGTATTTTAAATGATAGAAAAATGAAATTGGTAATTATTGATACCATGGAATATAATCC
>JALSTJ010000302.1 GCA_026983815.1 Flavobacteriales bacterium | reverse complement strand
ATACCCATTTTGTTTTCTTTGGGTCCGATTTCAAATCCTTCCCAACCTTTTTCTACGATAAAAGCATTAATTCCGTGATGTCCTTTCTCAGGGTGAGTATGTGCAATGACTAAATATGTATCTGCGGTTCCACCGTTTGTAATCCAGTTTTTTACACCGTTTAACAAATAATAATCTCCCATATCTTTGGCAGTAGTTCTTTGATGCGTAGCATCACTTCCGGCTTCGGGTTCACTCAAAGCAAATGCTCCCAATTTTTCTCCGGTAGCCAAAGGAATCAAATATTTTTGCTTTTGTTCTTCCGTGCCAAAATGCTCCAACCCCCAGGTTACCAATGAGTTGTTTACGCTTACGATTACACCGGCAGAAGCATCAACCTTTGAAAGTTCTTCCATAATAATAACATAAGATATGGTATCCATTCCGCTACCGCCGTATTTGGGATCCACCATGATTCCCATAAATCCCAAATCTGCCATTTTTTGTCTTAATTCCTTGGGAAAATATGCTTTTTCGTCTCTTTCAATCACTCCCGGGAGTAATTCTCTTTGCGCAAAATCTCTTGCGGCTTCTTTTATCATTAACTGATCTTCGGTTAAAGAAAAATCCATAAGTATATTTTTATAATTTCGCTCGTAAATTTACTAAAAAATATTGAATTTTTTATGTAATTTGGTCTTTCTAAATTATGGTGATGAAAAAATATATTATCGGTTTGATGAGCGGAACTTCTCTGGACGGTTTGGACATTTGTTATACTGAATTTTCAAACACTTATGATGATGCCATTAATTTTAAAATTATTAAAGCGGAAACGATTCATTATGATACGGATTTGAAAGAAAAATTAAGAGATGCTTATCAATTTTCGGGTGCAAATTTAATGAAATTGGATGCCGATTTCGGAAAATTTTTAGGACAAAAAGTAAATGAATTTATCAAAAAAAACAATATTGACAAAGTTGATCTAATCGCTTCGCACGGACAAACGATTTTTCATCGCCCAGATTTGGGTTATACTACACAAATCGGTAGCGGAGCTTGGATAAACAGCATCACCAAAATAAAAACCATTTGCGATTTCAGAACGCAAGATGTTGCACTCGGCGGACAAGGAGCGCCCTTGGTTCCCATTGGGGATAAGTTATTATTCCCCGAATATAAATATTGTTTAAATATCGGTGGATTTGCCAATATTTCCATAAAAAACGATGATAAAATTACGGCTTTTGATATTTGTCCGGCAAATATCGTTTTAAATCATTATATCAACAAAATGGGATTGGCGTATGACGATGGTGGAAAAGTAGCTTCAACAGGAAAAATCAATCAAAATTTATTAGATGAACTCAACAGTTTGGATGTTTATCAATTGACAAGCCCTAAATCTTTTGGTTGGGAATTTGTCGAAGAGGAAATTTTACCTATAATTGATAAATACTCGCTTAATATCCCCGATATTTTAAGGACTTATACCGAACATATTGCCATACAAATTGCCAATAAAACCAAAGATGACAAAATGTTGATAACCGGTGGTGGAGCATATCATAACTTATTGATTAACCGAATTAAAAATCATACTTCTACACAAATAATTATACCCGACAAACAACTGATTGATTTTAAAGAAGCACTAATTTTTGCTTTGTTGGGATTTTTAAAAGATGAAAATAAAATCAACATTTTGGCTGATGTAACCGGAGCAAGCAAAGACCATAGCAGTGGGGTTGTTTTTGATATATGATTAATCCGCTATATCCTATTTTTGATAAATTTAATTTTGTTTAAAAAAAATTTTTTAATATTTTTGAGTGTAAAAAACGGCTACAAATTTTGGGATTTGTGGTGATATAAATGAGTTAGCAATTATTAAAAACTGTGAATGTAGCAACGAAACATAAAATACTATATAAAAGTAAAAGAATAAACTATGGTATTGGAATAATCATTTACATATCCTTGACTATTTTTCTTTTTGCATTATT
>JALSTJ010000301.1 GCA_026983815.1 Flavobacteriales bacterium | reverse complement strand
CCGGCAGTTCCTTTTCGTCAGTTGCTACAATCAATTTTCCGCAAATATCATATTCAATAGTATTTTCATCACAAAAATTCAGTAATTGACGATATCCGTTGATACAATTGGTTTGTTTTAAACTTCCCGTTTTATAATAAATCCCCGAATGAATAACCCCGCTATTTCTACCGGTTTGATGTTGTGAAATATCTTTTTCTTTCTCCAAAACACTTATTTGCCAATCGGGATATTTTTGTTGTAATTTATAAGCAGTAGCTAATCCGACAATACCGGCACCAATAATTCCCACACGTTTCATCTAAATTTTTTTATAAAATTAGGGAATATAAGTTTTTTCGAAAAAGACTTTTGACAGTAAAAAAGAAAAAAAATAAACTATCCTACTAATTTTTAATCCAACTCACTTGCTATTTCTTTATATAGCTGTTCAATTTCTTGCAATTTTTCAATTACTTGAAATTTTAGAGCTTGTAATTTCTTTTCTGTTTCTATTTTATTTTTTAAAGCATACATAACCAAGTCGCTTAAAAATCGTTCATTTTTTAAAATTTTTTTATATTTTACGATATCATTTTCCGATAGCTTCTTTCTAAGATAATATTTAGAAACTTTTGATGCGTATTTAACTAATTCAATAAGTTTCATATCTGCATTATATTGAATCTCCGTAACAAATTCATGAAGTAAATAAGGACTTATTTTTTCATCTTCCTTTATAAAAAATAAATTTAATTTGTTCATAAACATTTAGTTTTAATTAAAAAGTCTTGCTTGTAGTGAAATAATATCATTTTTAATTTCCTGATAAAGTTAATACTTTTTATGCTTGTTTGCAAACAAAAAATTATTTTTTTCATCCAAAATTTTCAACTAAAAAATCTTAACATCCGTTTTAGGCACCCAAGCTTTTTTTCCATCGGAAAGTTTGACATAATACCAATCTCCGTCTTCACGTATAACTTTTACTTTCGTCCCTTCGTGTAAGTTTACCACTTTGTCCGAAGTAAAATTGGGCTCATTCATTAAATCGGTTTCAGGAACAAAAACAATAGCAAATTTTTCTTGGGAAATTTTTTGTGAAATTCCGGCAAAATACCAAGAGAACAATAGCATAAACAAACTGATAAACATCCAAGCAAAACCAATTCTTTTTAAATTGGCTTGTTTGGAAAAAAGAAAAATACCAAAAGCCAACAAACCGATAAAACTCCAAATCACTGTCATAATCGCCCAAGTATTGAAATTGAATAGCAAGGCAATTGATTTTTGAATTTTTTTGGTAAATCCTTCGGGGACTTCTTCTATTTTATCCAATTTCATCCGTTTTGCCATTGACAGATTTTTATCGATATCTTCATCGTCGGGGGATAGTCTTTTGGCTTTTTCGTAAAAATAAATAGAAGGAGCTATTTTGTTCAATTTATAGTAAGCATTGGCCAAATTATAATACAATTCCGCCGATTGCTCATTACCTTGCAAGGCTTTTTCATACATTTCAACGGCTTTTTGATAATCTCCTTTCTTGTAAAAAGCATTGCCTTTTTTGAAAAAATCATTTTGCGTTTGGGCAAAAACCGAAAAGTTGAGTAAAAAAATGAGTGCTAATATATATCGTTTCATTTCTTATATTTTTTTATCAATTATGTTCATCAATTTTTCCGTAATTTCCAAATCCTTTTCCAAAGTTTCAAAATTTGCAGGCGTATATCTTGCCATTTCGCATCTGTTTAATACTTGCATTAGCTCATCAATTGTAGAATTATCTATATTTTTATCACCCAGCAATTTTTTGATATTTTCTTTGGATAAAGCGGAAGTAGCCATACGCAATTTGGCTTTTAGAAAATTATAAACGGCTCTTTCCAAACTCGTATAAAACTTATCTTTATCGTTCAAATGCTCTTTGGCTTCTTTGAGGTATTTTTTAGCCAAAAGACTTTGTTTTTTGGAACGGACGGTTGTCTCGTCAATCACTCTGTTATCCGA
>JALSTJ010000300.1 GCA_026983815.1 Flavobacteriales bacterium | reverse complement strand
TAGGTTCTTAACACCAATTTTTCATTGATGAAGTAATGAAATCGTAAACCAATCGGGATTTTTAAACGTGATATAGGAAAACGTTCAAAATCGTCGGCAAGCTGGAATACACTTGTATTTTTGGGATTGGTATAATTGGGAATATCAGCAGGATTTCCTATATAATAATTGGGTTTGTCGGCAAAATATACCCTTTGCATCGGATTTCCCAATTGTCCGTGCTGGTAAGTAATATCCGAAAAGACGGAAAATTGAGCATTTTTACTTAAAATTTGCGAGAAACTCAATGATAATGTATAGGTATTTCGTCCTTTTTTGGTGATAAAATTGGGGTGAGCAGGTTGCCATAAATTGGAACCGCTTTTGTTGATAGCATAACCGGATTGATTATAAATATTTACACCATTGAAAAATCCTGTTTTAAGATTTCCATTGTTGAGAATAAACATTTTGATTTCAGTTGGATATTGCGGACGCCATTTGTCAAAATAGACCATTCCACCCCATCCGATTTCCGTATTTTTCTTGTTGAAAAGATGCGTAAAATTGAATCCGGTTCCAAATGAAAAATAATCAAATTCATTAGCAATACTTAACTTTCCGCTTATGATTTTATTGCGGTCATCGGAAGTGTGAGAATAACTGAACACACCATTGAGCCAAACATCTTGCCTTGAAGGAGCGCTAGAATATCCCCAAGGTCCGTTGGTAGTTACCGGACTTTGATTTGTCCCCGAAGGTCGGTCGTCATCTCCTTCGTCATCTCCTTCATCATCATTACCACCGCCTTGTGAAGCTCCGGTTTTATTGTCCTCCGAACGAGAAGCACCTGTAAAAGGATTCAAATTCCCCGACGAAGCGGAAGTATAAGCTGAAACCGTTCCGTCAATAGTCAAAACATCATCGGCATTTACAGGGATGGAGACATCGATATTTGTAGCGGCATCTTGTAGGGATTCATTGCCAATTCCACCCGTAACGGCGGCGTTTTTCCCCGATTGTGTATAAATACTACTCAATAAATTTATTTGTGTGCTTTGTAAAACTTTTTTCTTAAACATATTTTTTGATTGCTGTTGAGCCAACATCAAAAACGGTGTCCATATCAATAGATAAATTAAACTTCTCTTTTTCATTTTTTTCATTTTATATTTTAGTCTCTCCTACAATATTTTAGGCATTTTGAAACTGTTATCATCATCATTTACAAATTAAAATTCATTAAATTTCAATACAAAAAAATTAATTACAACCACAACCTCCGCCGG
The DNA here is from genome assembly GCA_026983815.1 of Flavobacteriales bacterium. Lineage (GTDB taxonomy): Bacteria > Bacteroidota > Bacteroidia > Flavobacteriales > Flavobacteriaceae > JALSPZ01. Next base: position 723 of record JALSTJ010000300.1, on the reverse strand, counting down.
ATTTTCCACCGTTTGCTCCTGCCGTTCCTTCTCTATATACTTGAAAAGTCATCACAAATTTGTTAGATTTATTAGGAGATAATTTCATATCCGGATCATTCAAATTGACTTGCTGATAGGATTTTACAGCTACACAGGAAGTCAGCAAAATTCCTGCAATGAGTAATAACAATTTAGTTTTCATATTTTTGATTTTTTATATTAATATTTTTTGATGTAAACACGTGTCCCTTATCATCAACCACCAAGCATTCTACATTTGGAATTTGATTGATTAAATCGATTCCAATATCTTTTCCCATAACAAATATTGAGGTCGCCAAGGCATCAGCCAATTCTGCTTTGGGAGCAAAAACGGTAGCGCTCAACAATCCTGTTGCAGGATATCCTGTTTTGGGATTGATAATATGCGTATATTTGACGCCATCAAAAATCACATATTTTTCATAATTTCCGGAAGTAACCACAGCATTTTCTTTTAATTCAAAAACACCAAAAGCTTTTTTCTTATTCATCGGGTTGGTAATGGCTATTGTCCAGGGCTTTCCGTCGGGTTTGGTACCCCACGTATTCATATCTCCCGAGGCATTGATGATACCTGCTTTTACGCCTTTGGAAATGAGCATTTTTTTTGCTTTATCAGCCGCATATCCTTTACCGATAGCCCCAAAACCGATTTTCATTCCTTTTTTCTTTAAATAAACCGTTTGGTTTTTATCATCA
>JALSTJ010000299.1 GCA_026983815.1 Flavobacteriales bacterium | reverse complement strand
GTAGATTCTTTGGCTAAATAAGAAAGATCATCTTTATTGGTTTTTTTCTTTTTTGTTCCTCTTTTTTTATAGGTTGCCATAATTATTCCACTTTTTTAGAATGAGAGCAAAGATACTATAATAGTTTTAAAAAGAAAAATATTTATTCATATTTATAATAGAATTTACCTTCGGTTACATGAAAATCTACAGGAACGGAAGGACTTCCATCGGGATCTTGTGTTGTGGTAAATTCAAATGTTCCTTGAACAATCTTAGCGGAAGTATCTACATCTGTAATGGTGATGGTTCCTTCTTTTGTATATTCTTCTATATTATTACTATTGTCCACAAGATCTATAAAATGAGAAGGTGGCGTTTGAAAATTAGTGGCGCCTATTGAATAACTTCCCACTGCAATATCACTTCTTTTTAACCAAATGTCAATTTCCGGATTTCCAAAAGTTCCGCCTTGTCTCCCGATTAACAATACAAAATCTTCAATCGGATAATAAGTAAAAATGTTGGTGTTGGAAAACTCATTGGTTCCAAAGGGATTATTCGCTTGAAAGACATTTCCATTTATTTTGGCAGTCATTGCAAATTCCGGTGGATTATTCTCATTTGAATCGTCGGTGGATTGCTCACGTTTGCAAGCTATGGAACTGAATACGATGATGAGAATTAATGTAAATACAAATTTCTTTTTCATAATTTTTTTTAATTTATTGATTTTCAAATTTAAATAAAATTTTAATATAAAATATAAAATAGGTTTGAAGAATTAAATCACTTTGTAGTCATATTGGAATTATTATTTTTTTCGTAGATTTTGTCTCCAATGGACAATAAACCCTTTAAAGTTAAATTTTTGTCCAGCTTGTCAAAAGATATCCTTTTATCATAGAGATGTGATAGACCACCGGTAAATATAATTTTAAACGATTTTTGAAAATAGTTTTCTATAACTTTTAGCATATGTTCAACAAGTCCTTCGTATCCTATTAATATGCCGTTTTGTATGGCTTCCGTTGTATTTTTCCCCAAGGGTTGTTCGGGAAATTCAGCAGAAACTTTATCCAATTGTGATGTTTTTTCAAACAAAGTATTGATAGCTGTTTTTATACCCGGTGCTATATTCACTCCCAGAATATTGCCATGTTCATTTACTACTGTAAATGTTAAAGCAGTTCCAAAATCAACTATGATAACCGGTTGTTCGTATGATCGATATCCGGCATATGCATTGGCTACTAGATCTGTTCCAATTTCCATGGGATTGTCAATTTTGATTTTTTCTAATAAATCGTAAAATTGATAATTGAATAAATAGGTGTTATTGGAATATAAATGAAAAAAATTTTGAATCGTTGGGGTCAATTCGGGAACCACACTACTAATGATGATATATTCTATTTCTTCCGGAAAAATATTATATTCAAACAGTAAATTGTTGATTTTCAGCGCATAATCAAATTTATCCGGATGTTTATGAGTGGGTAAACGCCAAATATGTTTCCAGTGGTTATCAAAAACACCGATGACTATGTTTGAGTTTCCTATATCAACTGCAATTTTTTTCATTTGTTTGGGGAAAAGGGTATTTCAATAATTACTCGTGTTCCTGTAGGATTTCCATCTGAATCAAATAAATCGATAAATCGGATTTTAAAATTTTCTTTGGAAGTTTTGCTAAACAATCTTAATCTTTCACTGGAAAGATTGATACCCAAGGATTTTTTATTAAAGATTCTTGATTTTTTAATAGCTTCTGCTCTTTTTCTTCCGATTCCATTATCTTCAATTTCGATGAATATTTTTTCTTCATTTTCAGGATAAATCCTGATGCTCAATTTTCTATCTCCTTCAGTTTTGTGTGAAAGTCCATGCCAGAGAGCATTTTCAATAAATGGTTGGGTGAGTAATGAAGGAATTTTTATATTTTCAGTATCCAAATTTGGATCTATATCCATTTGAAATTCTACGGTGTTATTCATACGAATATTTTCAATAGAAACATATAATTTAATCATCTCGATTTCTTCGCTTAAGCTCATTTCCTTATCTCGTGTAGATTGTAAAATAATTCGTATTAACCTGGCAAATTTGCTTAAAAATGAGATGGCATCTTTTGAACGATTGTGTATGATATAAAGTTTAATGGAATTCAGGGAATTGAATATAAAATGAGGATTCATCTGAGCCCTTAAGAGATTTTGTTCCATATACATGAGCTTTCTTTCATTTTTTAGTTGGTTTTGTTTGTATAGAATCAATACCAATATCCCTAATAATGTAAGAAAAAGAAATGTAAAATACAGTGTGTTTTTACTGCGTTTGAGTTTTTTCGTTACTTGTTTGTTAACTTGGTCTAATCTCTCAATCTTATTTTGAGATTCTTTCTTGAGCTGTTTTAAAATTAAATCTGAAACTAATTGACGGTTTTTTTCATTGTATACTTTTTTTTGTTCCTGATTATATAATTTATAGTATTTCAGAGCTTTATCAGGATATTTTTCTTCATACAATTGAGACAATTCTTTATAAATTTCAGCGGAAATACTTGGAAATTTTTTGTTTCTGCTTATTTCCAGACTTTTTAAGAGATATTTTTTTCCTTCTTGTTTTTTTCCATTTTTCAAAAGCATTTTGCCATAATTGTAATAGACATCGGCAATATAATATTTGTCTCCGAGTTTTTCTGCAGTTTTTACAATGGGTTCTAAAATTTTCAAAGCTACTTTAGGTTTATCTTGCTTCAATAATACATTTGCAATACTGGTTTTACAAATAATTTTCCCTACTGAGGAATTGATAGAGTCATTATATATTAAAGAACGTTTGTAATATTCCAGAGCTTTTTCCGAATTTCCTTTATTTTCATAAATTCCGCCAATATTTTGATAATTAATGGCAAGTCCTAATTTGTTTTTATATTTTTTTTCTATTTCCAAAGCTTTTTTAAAGTGATTCATTGCCAAGTCTTCTTTTTCCAAAAGCAAATATATATTTCCAATGCTGTTGTGTGAAATGGCAATATTTTCTTCTATTTCTTTGTTCTTGGGATATTGTTTCATTGCCAGCTCCAATGCTTTATCATGGTATTCCAAGGCTGATTTTACAGCATCCATTCTCCGGTAAACTACTCCTATCATATTTAATGTATGGATTTCAAAACTTTTGTCTGAAAGTTGATGAGCCAATCTTAAAGCTTTGGTATAGTATTTCAATGATTGTGCATAATTTGTATGAATACGTGCCTGTTTTCCAAGCATATTTAGCGCATAAACTTGGCCTTCCAAAAAATTTTTTTCTTTGCTCTTTTTAAGTAAATATTGAAGTGCAAGCGTATCACGATTGATGTAATGAAGTTTTGAAAATAAAAGATTGTATTTTTTTATATGGTGATTTATCAAAGAATCTACAATGTGAAAATTATTTTGTCCTTGTATAGAAAAGGATAAAATAAATAATAAAAATAATATGTAAAATTTATTTATTTTCATCAATGGATTTTTTAGCTTTTTGCCAATATTGTTCCATCTCGTCAATATTCATATTTTTTAAATCTTTTCCTTCTTCTTTGATTTTATTTTCCAAAATTTGAAATCTTTTTATAAATTTCTTATTGGTTTTTTCCAAAGCAGCCTCGGGGTCTATTCCTGCAAATCTGGCATAGTTAATCAAAGAAAATAATACATCCCCAAATTCTTCTTCCATTTTTTTTGGGTCTTGACGATCTACTTCAGTTTTGAACTCATTTAGCTCTTCCAGCACTTTTTCCCAAACTTGTTCTTGATGTTCCCAATCAAATCCAACTCCTTTGGCTTTTTCTTGTAATCGCATAGCTTTTACCATCGCCGGCAAAGATTTGGGAACCCCTTCCAAAACCGAATTTTTTCCTTCTTTGAGTTTGAGTTTTTCCCAATTTTCTTTGACTTCTTTATCATCTTTTACTTTGACATCACCATAAATGTGTGGATGTCTGAAAATCAATTTTTCATTAATAGCTTGGGCAACGTCTGCAATATCAAAATAACCTTTTTCTGACCCTAATTTAGCATAAAAAACAATATGAAGTAATAAATCTCCGAGTTCTTTTTTGATTTCTTCGGGATTTTTTTCGATGATGGCATCTGCCAATTCATAAACTTCTTCAATAGTAAGATTTCTCAAACTATCAAAAGTTTGTTTTTTATCCCAGGGACAACCCACACGTAGATCATCCATAATATCTAATAATTTTGAAAATGCTTCTAATTTTTCTTGTTTGTTATGCATTTGATTTCTGTTTGAGTTTTAATAAATATTCAAACCCTTTCAAGGGGTAAGTTCCAAACCATGTAAAAGCTTCTCCTTCTACTAGTTTTATTTGGGTATTTGGAAACAAACTTTGCAATTCTTTTTGCTCTTTTTCTTTGAATGGATAGGGTTCGGATGATAGTAAAATGATTTCCGGATGTAATTCTTGCATTTCTTTAATAGAAGTTTCGGGATACCTTTTTTGGTTCTGATATAAGTTTTCAAATCCTCCAATTTTCATCACTTCATTTATAAATGTATCTCCTCCAACTGTCATCCATGGTTTTTTCCAAATCAAATAAATTGCTCGGACAGGTTCTTGGTTTGGTTGTTGCAATTGATTTCGTAAATTTTCAATATCTTGTATATATTTATGAGCCAATTCTTGTTTTTGGAAAATAGTTCCTATTTTTTTAATAAAATCAGAATTATCCGTATAATTTTTGATATCTGAAACGAAAACAGGAGCAATTTTTTCCAATGTTTCGACAATTTCTTTAGTATTTTCCTCTTTGTTAGCCAAAATTATGTCCGGATTGATATCCTTTATTCTATCTATCTTGACATCTTTTGTTCCTCCAATAATTATTTTTTCTTTTTTAGAATATGGTAAAAATTTATCAAAACGGGTAATACCCTTTACCTCTTTGTTGAGTCCGAAATCCGAAAGAGTGTATGTAATGGAAGGAACCAAAGAGACAATCCTTTGCGGATTATTTGTTATAGATAATTCTCTATTGATTTGATCTTGAATAATCATTTTACAGTTGTTCTCCGGTAGCTTTTAGTTTTTCTGCATTATCAGCCAATCTCAGAGCTTCGATAATTTTATCTAAATCTCCATTGGTGATATTGTTCAAATCGTATAAAGTCAGATTAATACGATGATCTGTAACTCGTCCTTGCGGATAATTATATGTTCTGATTTTGGCAGATCGATCGCCACTGGAAACCATTGATTTTCTAAAGGCAGCATCTTGTTCCTGACGTTTTTTTAATTCCATTTCATAAAGCCGTGAACGTAAAACGGATAGTGCTTTTTCATAATTTTTATGTTGTGATTTTTGGTCTTGACATTGTGCGACAATTCCCGTAGGAATATGTGTTAAACGAACGGCAGAGTAGGTCGTGTTTACAGACTGACCTCCGGGACCTGATGACATAAACAAATCTTTACGGATATCATTGGGATGAATTTCAACATCAAATTCTTCCGCTTCCGGCAAAACCATTACGGTTGCAGCTGAGGTATGCACTCTACCTTGAGTTTCGGTTTGAGGAACTCTTTGAACGCGATGCACTCCGGCTTCGTATTTCATGGTTCCATAAACATCTTCTCCAGAAATTTTAAAAATCATTTCTTTAAATCCTCCTGAAGTTCCTTCGTTATAATCAACAATTTCAGTTTTCCAACCTTTCTTATCTGCGTATTTGGAATACATGCGGTATAAATCTCCTGCAAAAATACTTGCTTCATCACCACCGGTTCCGGCTCTTATTTCTACAATGACATTTTTAGAATCCTCCGGATTTTTGGGGATCATCATCATTTTGATTTCTTCTTCGGTTTCTTTCAATTCATTTTCAGACTCTTCCAGTTGCTCTTTAGCCATTTGAAGCATCTCAGGATCTTTTTCTTCTTTGAGAATTTCTTTGGCCTCTTTTATATTATCTTCCAACATTTCATAAAGATTAATTTTTTTTATGAGTTTATTCAAATCTTTATATTCTTTATTGAGTTCGATATATTTTTTTTGGTCATTAATAATATCGGGTTGTATGATTAAATCGGATACTTCGTCAAATCTGTTTTTTATGATTTGAAATTTATCTTTCATAGATTTATTTTTTACAAAAATAAGCTTTTTGTTGGTATAAAAAAAGCATCCCGAAATTTCGGGATGCTAAATTTATTGTCTGAAAAAAGTTTTATTAATAATTCCACATATCTTCTTCGTATTCACGAATTTTCTCTTTAATTTTTTGTGATTCTAATAATTGTCTCAATGCATTATCATGAATATAATCCTTAATTTCTCTATCGCCGTAAGCATTATCTTCTTTATATATTATGCCTGAGAATCTTCTGGCATTGAGTAAATGGTCATAGTCTATGGGTCTAACCGTATTACGGGTATTGAAAGCATAGAAATCGTGCAATGTTTCTCTTGCATCCGGATAGAATACCCAGAAAACTTCAACCAAATCAGGTTCCATTCCTGCAGCCATTCCTTTAGGGTCAAAGGCTACGGGTGCAATACCTAAGAGTCTGTATTTAAGTTCACCATAACGAGCATCAAAATACCACATTCCACGGGTATGATATTCTTCTACAGTTTCTGAATTTACATGATATACATTGATGTACTGCTGATCTACTTTTCCTTCATCATTATATTGATCCATACCTGCATCAGTTGTATCTACGGCAATCATTCTTTCTTGGATATCCTTAAGACTTAATTTTTCTGTAAAATAACTATCCGCATAAATTTTGGTAATTTTTCCACTTTTAATGCCTGTATATAACGCATCAAACAATGATCGAACATTAGGCATAGCTGCTAATGTATCTGTGGGATAGTATAAAGGTAGATTAAATCTTTCATCCAAATCAATTCTTTCCCAAACTTGCTTTCCCCAAAGGATATCTCTATCATCCGTATAAGGATAGGGAAGAGGTTTGCTATAATCCATAATCTTTTGTTTCTCGGTTTTTTTGCCGATTTCAGAAGGGTCTTTTGCATTTAAGATATTGAATTGAGCAGAGATTTGATTTCCTGCCAGCAATAAAACAATTATTAATAAAACTTTTTTCATGAGTTCACTTTTATTTTTTTTAATTTCAATTTAACTGTTGATATAATTAGTTTGCTATCTCAACAATAACCGGTGCAACCTTTTTGATTTTATATCCGGATTTTCCTTTTAAGAATGCATTGATATTATATATTTGAACGGTTTGTCCTCTTTTAACATGACGTAATAAAGATTTAGCTTTACTGTTTAATCTTGTTCCATTTACTCTTAATGTAGGTTGTCCAGGCACTTTAAAATCAAAACTTCTTACGCCTAATTTAATATCAAAATCAAAATCGGGAAGTGTTGCACCAATAGTGGAAACTTCCAAGTTTCTTTTAGGCATTTTTACCATTCCGGTTTCTCCTCTGACGGTACCAAGTGGCGGAGGGATATTTTTTACACGGAAGGTTTTACTATCTGAAACAGGTTTACCATTAGCTACACCACGAACTTTAATATCCACAGTTTTTCCTTTGTATCCTGTTACATCAATAACATATTTTCCGGGTTTAATTTTTCTGATCCCAGGCGCAGAAACTGATACTTTGTTATCAGGTACGCCGGGAATTGAAATAGATAAGGGATTGGATACACCACGATATAATACATTCATTTTATCAGCAGAAATTACTGCATGATTAGGAACAGGAATTACTGCATAGGTTACCACAAAAGGAAGTTCTACATCTTTTCCTTCTTCTTCAAAAACTATTTTTCCTTTTACATCTTTTTCGCCTACATTTCCTGCAGGCAAGTTAAGCTCAACATAACCATGACTTAGTAAATCTTTGGGAACTTTTTTTCCTCCGACAATTACTTCTTTGAAAGACATGGTACTATCTACACGTCCCAACGCAATTTTTCCTTTAACTTTTTCTCCCGGGAAATAAGCTGATTTTTCTAAAACTACAACTGGTTCATAGTTTGAAACTGAAATATCTTTTTTCATCTGTCCACTAATCATTCCTGTTAATATTTCATTTTCAGTTTCTCGGGCTTTGTTTACATAGTTATCCAATTTAAATAGTGATGCAACTGCAGGGAAACCTTCAAAATTGGCATATAGCCATTTTTCCAATCCTTTTTTTCCATGTTTTACATCATCAGTATTAAACCTTTTCAGAACATTATTTTTAATTTCTCCTTGTCCTGCAATACTTAATAGAAAATTTCTATAATCTTCAATTTTTTGTTGAAATTCTTTCCCGGCTTTGGTTATTTTTCCATTATGGAAAAACATTTCATCTACAGTTGTAGGTCTATCCAATTTTTCATAATCCAATTTTCCGGTTTTTTTATCAATAGCCTTCTTTTCTTTTGCAAGAATAGAATTTTTTACATCTTTCATGTATTTTACGAACTCGTTGGTTTTAGATTCCAAAACCTGTGCAGTTTCGTATTTTTTTCCATATTTTTCTGGTTGCTCTTTAGCACTTATTGCCAGTTGATTCAATAAACTTGAATTTGATCTTTGTTTAATTTGTGCTGCTGTTTCCATTTCTTCACCTGATTCTCCGAAAGCACTTAATACTTTCTTACCCATTTGAAGTGCCAGCATTGCAATAAAGACCAAATACATTAAATTGATCATCTTCTGTCTTGCTGATAATTTACCTCCTGCCATTCTTGTAGTTATTTAAGGTTAATAATTAAATTAATAAATTAATAAGAAATAAATTCTTATTTTTCAACTTTCATGGCTGAAAGCATACCGCCATAAACAGAATTTAAATTAGCCAAATTATCTTTGAGTTTAGCCATATTTTCTTTAAGTGCTTCAGCATATGCAGCGGTTTCTTCATTGGCTGCTACATTGCTGGAAACGCTTTGTAATTGTTTGTCATACATTTCATTTAAACTTTCCAAATAAGTGGATGCGGCTTTCAATTCAGTAGCATATTTTTGGGTATGTTCAGCAGCATCAGTTGCAACTTCCATACTTTTGGCAGCTTCATGTAATTGATTAATACTATCACCTAATCTACGCATCAAATTTGCATCCAATTGAGCTTCTTGAAGCATTTTATCTAATTTTTCAGACAATTTAGCTTCAATTTCTGCTTCAGTTCTGTCTTTTCTTTTTCTGGGTTTATCACCAGCTAATTCCGGGTAAACCAAAGACCAATCCAAATCTTCATCTTGTTTTTCAAATGCAGAAACAAAAAATACAATTGCTTCTGTTACAAGTCCTATCATCAAGAGAACATCACCGGGGATACCCAAAATAGATCGGTGTAATATTTTTCCTAACGCCCCTAAGATTACAATAGAAGCACC
>JALSTJ010000298.1 GCA_026983815.1 Flavobacteriales bacterium | reverse complement strand
ATTAGTTTATTGATTTTTATACCATTCAATGGTTTTATCCAAACCTTTTTTTAAATCATATTCGGGAAAAAAATTGAAATCATTCTGAATATCAGAGTTATCACATAACCAGTTAGATTGGGTTATAATATAATATTTATCCCTGTTTAATAAAGGTATTTGTCCCAACAAACAAGAAATTTTCTCATTGAGAATAGCCATTAATCTGATAAGTGCTTTCGGAAGCGAAAATCGAATGGTTTTCTTATTCAGTTTTTCTTTTACAATCCGGTTAAAATCTTCGGAAGTATAAGTATTTCCATCGCTTACAAGATATGCTTTACAACATTTGTTGGTTGATAAACTATTGATAATCAATTTTACCAAATCTTTTACATAAATAAAACTCAGATATTGCGGTTGATTTCCAATATAAATTTCCAAACCTTTATCCAAATTTTTAATCATTAAATAATAATCCTTTTCACGAGGTCCGTAAACTCCCGTAGGTCTGAAAATCAAAAAAGGAAAATTTTGTAATGAAAACAAATATTCCTCGGCTTTTAGTTTACTTTTGCCGTATTGTGTAGCAGGTTGCGGCCTTCCTTCGTCTTTTACAGGAATTTTGGTTCCGGCTTTTCCCGGTCCGTAAGCTTCCAAGCTGCTGATAAAGACAAATTTTTCCGGCACTTGATTGTTGTCTTTTAATGCTTCAACAAAATTGACCGTATTTTGATAATTTACTTGATAAAACTCTTTGGGATTACAAGTTTTGGTCAGTCCGGCATTGTGGATGATATAATCAAATTTACCGGCTTTTTGCAATTGATTTTTTAATAATTTTTTGTCTTGAAAATCCAATTCCAAGAAATTGATACGCTCATCTTGTAAATATTTTCTGCTACTGGTTTTACGTATTCCTGCGGTTACATTATATCCTCTGCTCAAAGCTTCTTCGACAAAAAAGCTCCCGATAAAGCCACTGGCACCGGTTATCAAAATGCGCTTTTTATTCATTTTATCGAATAGGTCTTTCGTAAATTCGTCTTCTTAAATGTTGTCTTTTTTCAAAAGCATTAAACATCTGCAAAGATGGCTTGTTGGTTTCCAAAATATGACTGGTAATGGCTGTTTTTACGCCGGTATCAATACATGCTTGCGTCATGTGCTCATAAAAAATGGCAGGCACTCCTTTTCCTTTGTATTCCGGCAATACCGCGTGAAGCAATACATCCAAAGTATCATTTTTGTATAATGCTTTTAAAATATGAAACCACCCAAAAGGGAACAGGCTTCCTTTGGCTTTTTGAAATGCTTTGGATAAAGAAAGTACTCCCAAGCCAAAACCCACCAAACGATCATTTTCATCCACTACAAAACCCAAATAATTAGGATTGACCATATCAAAATAAAGTTTGACATAATAATCGATTTGTTTTTCGGTCAAAGGAACAAAACCGTAAAGATCTACATAGGATTTATTGATAATATCAAATACTTGATGTGCATAAGGTTTTACATCTTTAGACTTTTTGAAAGTTTTCAGACGCAATCCGTATTTTTCTTGAACAATCTTTGAAACTCTTTTAATTTTATCCGGAACTTCATTAGGGATTTTTACATCATATTGTAACCAATCTACCGCTTTTTTAAAACCCAATTTTTCCATAAATTCAGGATAATACGGATAGTTATAAATCACCGCTTGCGTTCCGATTTCATCAAAACCTTCTACAAGCATTCCTTCCAAATCCATATCTGTAAATCCCAATGGACCGTGAAGCCCTTCCATTCCTTTTTCTTTTCCCCATTCCTCAACTGTTTTCAAAAGTTTGTCGGCGATTTCAATATCCTCTTCAAAATCTATCCAACCGTATCGCATCATTTTTTCATTCCAAATTTCATTGGACTTCGGGTTGTATATTCCGGCAATTCTTCCGACAATTTTATCTCCCTTGTATGCCAACCAATATTTGGCTTCGCAATAATCGAAAGCCGGATTTTTCTTGGGGTCCA
>JALSTJ010000297.1 GCA_026983815.1 Flavobacteriales bacterium | reverse complement strand
GCAAGCTGCTTATGATGCTTATATGGAAGGAATTACTGCCAGTATGGATAAAATGGGAATAGATTCAGCTCTAAAAAATGCCTATCTATCAGATCCTGCTATCGCTGTAACTCCTGCCAATTTAAAAATGCAAAACATTATGGTACAAAAATATATCGCATTGCTTCTTAATCCCGAAATCTTTACGGATTTAAGAAGATATGATTTTTCAACCGATGTTTATCCTACATTTGATTTCCCCGTCAATAGAAATCCCGATATGCCGGCAGGCGAATGGCCCCGTCGTGCTATTTATCCTTCCGGTGAAGTAGATATGAACTCACACATTACCCAAGTCAATTTCTGGGATAGAGTTTGGTGGGACCAATAAACCAAAACAACTCAACTATAAATTAACTAAAAAAGCGACCTTATGGGGTCGCTTTTTTATATCTCCATTTTTAATTACTTTTACACCAATGAAATTTTTTATTAAAATATTACTTATTTCCGGATTTATATTAACCGCATGTGCCCGTATCGGCTCACCTTCCGGTGGTGATAAAGATACCACGCCTCCAAAAATTTTATATACAAATCCCGAAAATCAATCGATAAATTTCAAAGGAAACGAAATCACCATAACATTTGACGAATTTATCTTGCTAAAAGATTTACAAAAAAATTTATTGATAACCCCTCCTATTCAGCCCTTACCAAAAATTTCACCTACGAGTTTCGCCGATAAAAAAATTACCATAAAATTTGAAAAACCACTACAAGAAAATACAACCTATCTGATAAATTTCGGACAAAGCATTCAAGACAATAACGAAGGAAACAAATACGGAAATTATCAATTTGTTTTTTCCACAGGAAATACAATAGATTCACTGAAACTCAAAGGAAAAGTTATCCCCGTTCATTTCAAAAAAAATCCCGAAAATATTATGGTCGGTTTGTATGATTTGGAAAATTATAAAGATTCCTTGGTTTTTAGAGAACCTCCGCGTTATGTAGTTTTTCCCGACAAAAAAGGTAATTTCAACTTCAATTTTCTAAAAAAAGGAAAATACAAAGCCATAGCCATTGCCGATGAAAATCATAATTATGTTTACAATCCCGACAAAGAAGCCATCGGTTTTGTTCCCGGAATCGTTGAAATTCCAAAAGACACACTCATCGAAATAAAACTTTTCAAAGCACCCGAAAAGTTCAAAATTGAAGACATCAAACAAGTATCAAAAAATATGATACAAATACAATACAAAGGAAAAAAAGACAGTATTCAAATAAAAAATATATCACAAGTATCATCTTTTGTTCTACGAAATTTACCCGAAAAATACGAATACTGGTATAAAAGCCCTTCCGATTCCATTGAAATTGAAATTCTATCCAAAGACAACAAAAGAAAATTCAAAAGAAAAAGAAAAGATAAAAAGGACAGTTTAATTTTAAAATTTGTTCGCAAGATGAATTTTTCGCCATTGGACACTTTAAAACTTACCGCCAATATTCCTCTGATAAATTTAGATTCTTCCAAAATCATTTTTAAACAAGACAGTATCCCTATAAAATTCAATAGTAAACAAGAAAAAAATTATTCTTATTCATTTAATTTTGACAAAAAACCCGGAAAAAAATACAAAATTGAAATCTTACCCCAAGCCGTAACCGATTTTTTAGGCAATTATAATCAAGATACCCTTCGAACAAATTTGGTAATACCGCCTTTGGAAAAATTTGGAAATCTTAATCTGGAAATAACCGGAATAAAACAAGACTTTTTTGTTGAATTATTAGACGAAAAAAACCGTATCATTCGAAAAACTCCTACACAATCCAAAGCAGGAACATTACAAATAAAATATTTGCTCCCCGGAAAATATCATATTCGAATTGTTTGGGATAAAAACAAAAATAATATTTGGGATACCGGCAATTATCTCAAACACATCCTCCCCGAAAATGTTGAGGAAATAAACAAAGTAATAGAAATCAGAGCCAACTGGGATATCAATC
>JALSTJ010000296.1 GCA_026983815.1 Flavobacteriales bacterium | reverse complement strand
TTCAACCGAGTTCAGACAGTTTAGTGTAATGAACAAAAAATTTAGAAAAATACTCGTCAGCCTAGATTTTTTGTTACTTTTTCATCGATGGAAAAAGTAAAAATTAAATTTATTTAGGACAGGATTGATTTGACAACAATAACTATTAAATTTTTATACTATGAAACGATTATTCTTTTTACTATTTATGGCTTTTAGCTTTACAATTTTCGCCCAACAAAAAATAAATTACAAGGCGGTTTTTCAATACAAAAAAATTGTAGATGAAAAGGAGAAAGCCAGACGTGATTCCTTAACAAAAGCCAATCCCGAAATGGCTGATGTAATGAAAATGATTCGGAAAAAATTTGATAATCGTGAATTTGAAATGTATTTTGATAAAGATGAATCCATATATAAACAAATACACAAGTTAGATGCTCCTACCAAAACGGAAGGTTTTAGTTTTAAATTGCCCGATCATACATTATATAAAAACATAAAGGAAAACAAATATGTAGCAAGGTCGCCCTTGTTTCAGGAAACCTATATAGTAGTAGATACTTTACCCGATTATCATTGGAAAGTAACCGGCGAAAGTAAAAAAATCGGTAATTATACGGTCATTAAAGCCGAAGGAGTGGAAAAGAAAAAAAATTGGCGGACGGGAAAAGAACAAGAAGTTAAAATAACCGCTTGGTTTACCCCTGAAATTCCCATTGGAAACGGTCCGAAAAAATATCACGGTTTACCCGGTTTTATTATGGAATTGGACAGAAAAGGAGAAGTTTTGCTTTGTAAACAAATCATAGTCAATCCGAAAGATAAAAAAGAAATCAAGCAACCTGATGACGGAAAAAAAGTATCAGAGGCGGAATATGAGAAAATAAGAAAAAAGATGATGGAAAAAATGAAAAAAATGTATGAGAACAGAAGAAGCGATAATCGAGGAGGCACCCGAAGAATTATAATCAGATAATTGTATGATGAAGTATTTTTTTTCATTGTTTCTTGTTATTTTGCTTGGATTTAATTTGTCTGCACAAGACATCTACCTGAAAGGTGTGGTGCAAGATTCAACGGCAAAACCGCTAACATCTGCCAGTTTGGTAGTAGCAAATGCCAAAACCCAAAAATTTCAAGGATATGCCATCACCGACGACAAAGGTCTTTTTACCATAAAACTTGTTCCCAATCAGGATTTTGTCGTCAAAGTAACTTATATGGGTTACAAATCGGTTATTGATACCATCAAAGCCAAAGCAACCGATGTTTATAAAAAATATGTTCTTAAACCCGATGTAGCACAGCTAAACGGCGTAGAAATCTCCTACGATATGCCTGTAAAAATTAAAGGCGATACCATTGTTTACAACGCCGATTCGTTTACCAATGGCAACGAAAAAAAACTCGGGGATGTGCTGAAAAAAATGCCGGGTATTGATGTGGAAAAAGACGGGACGGTAAAAGTTGAAGGGAAAAAGGTCAAAAAAGTAATGGTTGAAGGAAAAGATTTTTTTGAAGGCGATTCAAAACTCGCCAGTAAAAACATTCCGGCAAATGCTGTAAAAAAAGTGGAAGTTTTGCGTAATTATAACGAAAACAGTCAAGTGCGTAATTTTGAAGATAATGAAGATAGTTATGCTTTGAATATCAAACTGAAAAAAGGAAAAGACCGATTTTGGTTCGGCGATGTTACTGCCGGTGGTGGTATAAAAGACAAATATCTTTTACATCCCAAATTGTTTTATTACAGTCCGAAAAACACTTATAATTTTATCGGAGACTTTAACAATATCGGTAGCCCGTCGCTTACGTGGAGCGAAATGTTTAAAATGACCGGCGGTTTTGGGGATTTGATGCGCAAAGGCGGTTCATCATTTAATTTTTCTGATGACGGACTCGGATTTTCTACTATGCAAGACGATAAAGCAAAGGAAAAGAAAGCAAAATTTGCCGCTTTCAATTATCATATTCCGTTGGGAAAAAATCTTAATCTCAAAGGTTTTTTGATAGGAAATATGAGTGAAAC
>JALSTJ010000295.1 GCA_026983815.1 Flavobacteriales bacterium | reverse complement strand
ACCGACAAGCATTTCTTTGATGTAATAAGCCCTACTGAAAAAACAGTAGCGGACAACAAATATTTCTTTACTTTATTGGATAAAGATTTATATCGTTCAGGCGATAAATTACATCTGACATTGGCTTCGGCACTCAAAGACGCTTATGTGCGTGTCTTGGTAGAAAAACACGAAAAAATCATTTCGGATAAATACATCAAATTAAACGGAACTAAAAACACGCAAATAGTTTCCATCGATAAAAAAGACGAAGGCGGATTTGTTATACATTATATATTTAACGCATTAGACGATTTTAAACACCAAAATATCTTGGTAGAAGTGCCGTATCCGTCCAAAGAATTGCAAATTGAAACCTTGCATTTTCGGGATAAACTTTTGCCGGGACAAAAAGAAACTTGGTCGTTTAAAATCAAAGGACCCAAAGGCGAAAAAGTATCTGCCGAATTGCTGGCATCGATGTATGACGCTTCGTTAGACGCATTTAGCTCACACGCTTGGAATTTCAATCCGATACATTGGAAATATTATTATCCAAAATTTTCATTGGATTCCGATAAGGCATATCAATTGGGACAAACAAATTTATATTTCAAGCAAGATACTTATTATCAATCGGTTATCATTGAACAACCGAATTTGAATTGGTTTGGTTATCATTTTTCAGGACAAGTTTACGCGTTAGGAACTAAACATACCGGAATTCTAATTCGTGTAGCAAAAAGCATAAGTATTAAAAAATCCAAAAAAATGGAAGCCCCCGTTCAAGCGGTAATGGCAGATGATTCGGAAGCAGGTTTTGACACTTCAAACCAAATAGTTAAAGCAGGCGAAAAAAATGACAGCGGAAATACCGAAGCCGAAAAAGAGCCGGTGGAAGCTCCCGTTCAAATTCGTAAAAACTTGCAAGAAACCGCCTTTTTCTATCCCCAATTACATACGGACAAACAAGGAAATGTCAGTTTTTCGTTTACCACACCCGAAGCTTTGACAAAATGGAAATTGCAATTGTTAGCACACGATAAAGACTTAAACTACGGATATAAAAAACTTTTTGCACAAACCCAAAAAGATTTGATGGTCTTTCCCAATGCACCGCGTTTTGTTCGTGAAGGCGACGAATTGGTATTTGCATCCAAAATTACCAATATGACCGATAAAAATTTAAACGGAACAGCTCATATCGTTTTGACCGATGCAATCAACGGAAAAGATATCACGCAACATTTACTACAAGGAAACGATAAAATAAATTTCAGTTTGTCTGCTAACGGAAATACAGTAGTAAAATGGAAACTAACCATTCCCGATGATGTTCAGGCGATTACTTACAAAATCATAGCCAAAGCAGGCAATCAATCCGATGGCGAACAAAATGCTATGCCCGTTTTGACCAATCGTATGTTGGTAACCGAAACAATGCCAATGTGGGTGCGAGCGCACCAAAACAAAACTTTTGTATTGGATAAATTGAAAAACAATCGTTCAAAAACCTTGAAAAATCATACTTTGACTTTGGAAATTACTTCCAATCCCGCTTGGTATGCCGTTCAAGCTTTGCCTTATTTGATGGAATATCCTTACGAATGTTCCGAGCAAACTTTTTCGCGTTATTATGCCAATGCTTTGGGTAGTCATATCATCAGACAACACCCGAAAATACAAGAAGTTTTCAAGCAATGGAAAAACTCAAAAGCACTGCTGTCGGCATTGGAAAAAAATCAGGAGTTGAAATCCATCATCATCGAAGCTACGCCTTGGCTACGCGATGCACAAAACGAAACCGAACAAAAGAAACGTATCGCCTTGTTGTTTGATTTCAACAAAATGTCTTATGAATTGCAAAAAGCTTTGAATAAACTCAAAAGTATGCAACTATCAAACGGTGGTTTTGTTTGGTTCAAAGGTGGGAAATATCCAAGTCGTTTTATCACGCAACATATACTTGCGGGTTTTGGTCATTTGAAACATTTGGGTGTAAATGTCGATAAATCCAAGAGGATGACAAAAAGA
>JALSTJ010000294.1 GCA_026983815.1 Flavobacteriales bacterium | reverse complement strand
ATATTCCTTAATAGTTTTCCATTCTCTCATACTAAAATTTTTAAGGGTAAAATTACAAAAAATATATTTTTATTAGAAATTAATAATTTAAAGAAATTTTTGTTACAAAAAATCTGATTAATATCATTTTTTTGTTATATTTGTTGCAATAATTAAAAAAATAACTCAAATATGGCAAAAATTGTAGTTTTGGGCTCGGGAATTGCCGGACATACTTCGGCTGCTTACCTGAGAAAATGGCTCAACAAAAAACATGAAGTGATTGTTGTGTCTCCCAATGAGTATTATCAATTTGTTCCATCCAATATCTGGGTGGGAGTAGGAAGAATGAAGCCGGAACAAATCCGCTTCAAATTAGAACCCAAATACAAAAAATGGGGTATTGATTTCAGACGTGCCAAAGCAACATCTATCCACCCCGAAGGTGGAAATGGCTCTGACCGTCCTTATGTAACCATTGAATATGTTGGACAAGGAAAAGAAGGACAAACCGAGACCATCGATTATGATTTCTTGGTAAATGCTACCGGTCCTGCTTTACGTTTTGACAAAACCGAAGGACTGGGTCCTGATAACGGAACCACCGTTTCTGTTTGTAATTTTAATCATGCGGCTCATGCTTGGAAAGAATTGCAAAAATCCATTGAAAAAATGGAAAAAGGTGAAAACCAAAATATCGTTATCGGAATTGGTCACCCGGGGGCAACTTGTCAAGGAGCAGCATTTGAATATATATTAAATGTATATCATGAAATTCAAAGACGCGGCTTAAATGATAAAGCCAATATCACTTTCCTTACCAATGAATATGAAGTTGGGGATTTTGCAATGGGTGGTGCTTATATCAAATATGGCGGTTATATAACACCAACCAAGGTATTTACCGAATCTTTCTTGGCAGAACGTGAAATCCGTTGGATCAAAAGAGCCGGCGTACACAAAGTGGATAAAGAAAAAATATATTATGAAACTTTGGATGGAAATTATCATGAAATAGCATACGACTTTGCAATGTTGATCCCTGCTTTTTCAGGTCCGGGAATAAAAGCTTTTGATAAAAACGGTGGGGATATAACTTCTACTTTATTCAAACCCAACGGTTTTATGGTAGTTGATGCCGACTACACCAAGAAACCTTTTGAAGAATGGAGTGCAAAAGATTGGCCCGAAGTGGTTCAAAATCCGACTTATTCAAACATCTTTGCACCGGGAATTGCTTTTGCTCCTCCGCACACGATTTCCAAACCCTTTACTTCTCCCAACGGGACAACCATTGTTCCCGCACCTCCGAGAACCGGAATGCCTTCGGGAGTTATGGGAAAAATTGTAGCGCAAAATATTCGTGATGTAATCAAAGGTAGAGCTACATTGGATAAATTAAAACATAAAGCATCTATGGCTAAAATGGGAGCTGCTTGTATTGTTTCTGCCGGATACGGAATGACCAATGGTATGGCAGCTACAATGACTGTTTTCCCTATTGTTCAAGATTGGGAAAAGTATCCTGAATTCGGACGATCTTTAACCTATACAATTGGTGAACCCGGATTAGCCGGACACTGGCTCAAATGGTTTATGCATTATATGTTCTTGCATAAAGCCAAAGGATATCCATTCTGGTGGCTATTGCCTGAATAGTAAAATTTGTTTAACATAAAAAAATATAAGTTATGAAACATAAATCACATTTAACCAAATATACAAGAGGATATACTGAGTTTTCCTATGCTCCTATACCCACTTGGTTTACACGTTTCAAGCGTAAGTGTATCATTTACCAAGCTTGGCGTTGGTTAGTACTTAATGTCAAAATATTAAGAATTGTGGCTTTCGGTCACTCCTAAAATTACACATTTAATACAAAAAAAACGGACAATAAATTTATTGTCCGTTTTTTTTTAAAATATTTATTATTAATTGTCATTATCCCGTTTCGGTTGTTTTCTTTCGGGTTTGGGTAATAAAACTCTACGGGAAAGCTTCATCTTACCTCTTTGATCTTTACCAATTAAT
>JALSTJ010000293.1 GCA_026983815.1 Flavobacteriales bacterium | reverse complement strand
TCAAATTAAAGGCGGCTATCAATACCAAGGACAAACCGAAAAAGTCCTCAAAGGATTGGGTTTTTCATCCGGTGATTTTCATAAACCCGTCGAAACTTTTTCCGGTGGGTGGCGTATGCGTATTGAATTGGCAAAAATTCTCTTGCAAAACAATGATATTCTGCTGTTGGACGAACCCACCAACCATTTGGATATCGAAAGTATCATTTGGTTTGAAAATTTTTTGAAAAACTACAAAGGTATCGTGCTTTTGGTCTCTCACGACCAAATGTTTTTGGACCAAGTAACCAACCGAACCATTGAACTTACCCCTACAAAAACCTATGATTTTCCAAAACCTTATTCGGAGTTTATGAAAATCAAAGCCGAACTTTTGGAAAAACAAAAACAAGCTTACGAAAATCAACAAAAAGAAATCAAAGAAACCGAAAAACTCATCGAGCGTTTTCGATACAAAGCCACCAAAGCAAGTTTTGCTCAATCCTTGATTAAAAAGTTGGAAAAAATGGAACGTATCGAACTCGACGCAGTGGATAACCGCATAATGAACTTGAAATTCCCCGTTGCCAAACCCTCGGGAAAAATTGTTTTTGAATTGGAAAATCTGTCCAAATCCTACGGAAACAAAGAAGTCTTGAAAAATATCAATTTGATTATTACCAAAGGAGAAAAATATGCTTTTGTCGGACAAAACGGAACAGGAAAAACCACACTTGCCAAAATTTTGGTAGAAGAAATCAAAGATTATACCGGCAAACTCAAAAAAGGACATAATGTTACCATAGGATATTTTGCACAAAATCAAGCCGAATACCTTCCTCCGAAATTGAGTATTTTGGAAACCATTGAACAAGTTGCCGATGATAACAATCGTCCGAAGGTCAGGGATATTTTGGGAGCATTTTTATTCTCGGGAGATGAAGTTCACAAAAAAGTATCGGTTTTGTCCGGCGGAGAACGCAATCGTTTGGCATTGGCGGTGATGATGCTCAAACCCTTTAATGTCTTGATTATGGATGAGCCCACCAATCACTTGGATATACACTCGAAAAATGTGTTAAAACAAGCGCTCAATTCCTTTGACGGCACACTCATCGTTGTCTCGCACGACAGACATTTTCTACAAGGTTTATCGGAAAAAACATTGGAATTTAAAGATAAAAATATCAAAACTTATTTAGGAGATATCGACTATTTTCTCAGCGAAAAACAAGCGGATAATTTTAGGGATATTGAAAAATCAAATAACATCAATAAAACCGACACAAACCAAAAATCAAATAACAAAAACGACTATTTACTACGTAAAGAAAACCGCAAACGCATAAAACAACTCAAAAACAAATTGCAAAAGATAGAAAACCAAATTGAGCAAACGGAAACCGAAATTGAGCTAATGGAAAGTCGCTTATCTTCGGATAACCCGCCAACCGATTCGGAATTTTTTGAAAAATATAACGAGTCCAAAAACCAACTGGACCAATTGATGAACGAATGGGAAAATATTCATTTGGAAATTGAAGGATTGGAAATTGATAATTAACCTTAGTTCGATAAAAAATCCAACTCAAAACCAAAGTTTTATATTTTCCGTATTATTTTGATGGTCAAGATACTCCTTGAAGGTTTTTGAACACTTTCAAGGCATTTAAATATCTCGAAGGAAATATTGATGCAGGTTTTGTCAAACTGGGGTAAATTAAAAAATTTTTCCTATTACTTCTTTAAATTTATTTAAAAATTAAATATTCAAATAAGCCGAGAGTTTTCTATATCAAAATACATCCTAATCAATATAATTCGTAACTTTGCAAGTAATCTTTTAAAAAGAATTTTTTATGACTGATATAAATAAAATTCCCTCCCAAATCAGAAGAGATATTGTTAGAATGGTTCATACGGTGCAATCGGGACATCCGGGCGGTTCTTTGGGAACCGTAGAATTTTTTACGGCTTTATTTTTTGAAATGCTTCAAGATATTCATCCGGAAAATTTTAAAATGGAAAGCACAGGG
>JALSTJ010000292.1 GCA_026983815.1 Flavobacteriales bacterium | reverse complement strand
ACACAGGTAATTTTTTGCCTGTGTTTTTTATTGCCTTACATTCATTAACTTTGCAAAAAACAAAAAATGGTCAAACCCAAAAAACATCTCGGACAACATTTTTTAAAAGACCTGAATATTGCCGAAAAAATCTCTAACAGTCTGCAACGAGATGATTATGACAAAATCTTGGAAATCGGTCCGGGAATGGGGGTTTTGACACAATTTCTATTGAAAAATGATAAAGATATTTGGGTCAATGAAATCGACACGGAATCCGTGGAATATCTACAAAAAAATTATCCCGAACTACAAAACAAAATCATTGACGGAGATTTTCTAAAACTGGATTTGGAAAAAATTTTCCCCGGTGAACAAATAGCTGTTATTGGAAATTTCCCTTATAATATTTCCACGCAAATCGTTTTCAAAACTTTGGAGAACAAAGAAAAAATACCCGAATTTGCCGGAATGTTTCAAAAAGAAGTTTCCCAAAGAATTACTGCAACACATGGTAATAAAAAATACGGAATATTGTCGGTTTTAACGCAAATATATTATCATACGGAATACCTGTTTGAAGTCAGTGAAAAAGTATTTAATCCGCCACCCAAAGTAAAATCGGCGGTCATTCGTTTAAGTAGAAAAGAAAATTTTCCGAATGTAGCATATGATTTTATAAAAAAAATTGTCAAAACCGCTTTTAATCAACGAAGAAAAACCTTGCGAAACAGTTTAAAATCCTTAAATTTGTCCCAAAATCTAAAACAAGATTATATTTTTGATAAAAGACCGGAACAACTATCACCTGATGAATTTGTCCGTTTAGCACAAAAAATCCAAACAGATGCAAGTCAATAAAGAACATATCGTCAAACAACTTGAAAAATTCATTCAAGAAAAAAATATAGCCCGAATAAAAACCTTATTGACGGACTTACATCCTGCGGATATAGCCGAAATATTGGACGATTTGAATTTCGATCAAGCACTATTCGTTATACGACTGCTCGACAGCGAAGTAACTGCCGATATTCTTGCGGAACTCGACGACGATTTACAAGAAAAAATCTTACACAGACTCTCAGCCAAAGAAATTGCAGAAGAAGTTGAGGAATTAGAAACCGACGAAGCCGCCGACTTGATTGCAGAACTTCCCGAAGATAAAAAAGAAGAGGTAATTTCTCATATCGATGATAAGGAACATGCCAAAGATATTGTAGAACTTCTGCGCTATGATGAAGATACCGCCGGAGGTTTGATGGGAAAAGAATTTATCAAAGTCAATGAAAATTGGAATGTCCTGCACAGTGTCGCCGAAATGCGAAAACAAGCCGAAAATGTAGAACGGGTACATACCATTTATGTAGTGGACGATCATGATATTCTTAAAGGCAGATTATCATTAAAAAAACTCCTGACCACTTCTACAAAAACACCTATCAAAGAAGTTTATAATGATAATATTATTTCCGTAAAAGTTACAGACCCCGCCGACGAAGTAGCCCGAACCATGCAAAAATACGATTTATTCGTAGTACCTGTTGTAGATGAATTGGGAACTTTGGTTGGTCAAATTACTTTGGATGATGTAGTGGATTATATCAAAGAAGAAGCCGACAAAGATTACCAGATGGCTGCCGGTTTATCCGACGAAGTGGAAGCCGACGATCATATCTTACAAGTGATGAAAGCTCGTCTGCCTTGGTTGATAGTCGCCTTGTTGGGTGGTTTTGCCAGTGTAATTGTTCTCAGTGGATTTGGCAATGCTATGAACAAATACGGAACTTTGTTTTTCTTTACCCCCTTGATTGCCGCTACCGCCGGAAATGTAGGAGTGCAATCCTCTGCAATTGTTGTTCAGGGTTTAGCTAATGGAACATTATCCGGTTCCATTTGGAAACGTTTAATCAAGGAAATCAGTGTCAGTTTGATCAACGGTTTAATCCTAGCGGTTATACTTCTTTTGGTCGGGAAATTTTTACTTGGACATATTCTGACCGGTTTTGATTTGAAAATGGCTATAACAGTTGCCATTTCAT
>JALSTJ010000291.1 GCA_026983815.1 Flavobacteriales bacterium | reverse complement strand
CAAAAATTTTTTGCTCGGACACGGCGACGGCTTGGGACCCGGTGATAAAAAATACAAACTATTAAAAAAACTATTTACCAATAAAATTGCACAATGGGCTTTCCGTTGGTTACACCCTGACTTGGGACTTCGTTTGGCTCAATATTTATCAAGAGAAAACAAAGCAATATCCGGCGAATACGACCAAAAATTTCTAGGCGAAGCAAACGAATGGCTTTATTTGTATAGCAAGGAATATTTGAAAAAAAATCCCCATATCGATTTTTTTGTATTCGGGCATAGACACTTGCCATTGCAAATGAAACTAAACGATAAATCTTTCTATTACAATTCCGGCGATTGGTTGCATCATTTTACTTATTTGAAAATGGAAAATGGTGAAATAGAACTCAAAAAATTTACTTTTTAATTTTAACCTGATTTCATTTTAAGAGTCGTAATAAAATTCAATAAAAAAGGAATAATAAAAACCGAACGGTTATGATTGTCCGTCCGGTTAATTTAGTATAAGTTTTTTTAAAACGAATCAATAAGTTTTTTCCCCGGACAAGCCGCTTTTACTTTTTCATCGATATTTTTATCTCCATATTGTTTATCAAAAGCATCGGAAAAAGCTTGTGCCAATTTTTGTGCGGTTCTATCGTATTCCTGCGGATCCTCCCAAGTATTTTTTGGAAAGAGTAGGGCGGAAGGAACTCCCGGAACTTCTTTGGGAATATTCAAATGAAAAAGTTCGTCGTAAACGTATTCCACGTTTTTCAGTTTTCCTTCCAAAGCCGCATCTACCATTTTACGGGTATAAGCCAGTTTCATTCTTTTGCCTTTTCCATAAGGTCCTCCGGTCCATCCGGTATTGATGAGATAGACTTCCGTTTGATGTTTTTTCATTTTTTTTCCCAGCATATCAGCGTAAACATCAGGATTTAACGGCATGAAAGGTTGTCCGAAAAATCTCGAAAAAGTAGCTTGTGGCTCGGTAACACCTGTTTCCGTTCCGGCGAGTTTGGAGGTATAGCCCATCAAAAACCAAAGCATTGCTTGATGTTTGTTTAGTTTTGAAACGGGAGGCAATACACCGTAAGCATCGGCTGTAAGGAACAAAATAGTGGAAGGATGTCCCGAACGCGATGATTTTTTGATATTTTTTAAATAATACAAAGGATAAGAAGCCCTTGAATTCGGGGTAAGTCGAGTATCGTGGAAATCAAATTTTCCATTGGGATAGATCATTGCATTTTCTACAATAGACCCATGGCGGGTATATTTATCTTTATGCATCACCGCATGGTAAATTTCAGGTTCTGATTTTGCCGTAACATCGATCATTTTGGCATAACAACCGTTTTCAAAGTTGGCAATTCCATGACTACTCCAACCATGTTCGTCATCTCCCAAGAGCTTTCTTTTGGGGTCTGCCGATAATGTGGTTTTGCCGGTCCCGGATAATCCCAATAATAATGCGGATTTACCATCTTCCCCTTCATTTGCCGAACAATGCAAAGGTAAAATATCGTGTTGCGGCAGGAGATAATTCATCATGGTAAAAAGCATTTTTTTTACACTACCTAAGTAAGCCGAACCGATAATCACCCCGATTCTATTTTCAAAATCCGTTGCTACCGCCATATTGGTGGTTTCCGAATGTATATCATCATCCGTAGGAACCTTTTTGTCAATTTCGTCATTGCTGAGTTTACGCAGAAGTCCTTTATATTTTTTTGATTTCAGTTTTTTATAAGGCACATGCAATAGTAAAAATTCTTTGTCTTTAAAAATACTTTTATTGATATCTTTTGGAATCGGACGAAACATATTGTCCGTAAACAAAGCAGCCAAAGCGTGTGTGCTTATCGTTTTTACGGGAAGCGCATAATTGGGATCCGCACCGATAACACGTTCGGTAGCATAGAGTTTATCATATTCTTTGAGATAATCCAAAGCATCTTCCACCAGAAAATTAAAAGTATTTTCGTCTATGGGAATATTGTTGGGAGAAGACCAGTCTATTTTATCGGCATTAG
>JALSTJ010000290.1 GCA_026983815.1 Flavobacteriales bacterium | reverse complement strand
AGCGAAAATGTCGAACTCAAAGAACGTTTGGATACTTTGGAAAACAAAGATTTGAAATGTGAATCGGCTCTGGATAAGCTAAAATTTGATTATGCAAGTTTAAAACAGCAATATGAAACCTTAAACAAGCTTTATACCGTTAAGGAAAATGCTTATAAAAAACTTCAAGCCAGCTATGATGCACTTTCCAAAAGTAGCAGCCAAACCTTAGCTTATGAAGCGGAAAAAAGCAAAAAACTTTTGGAAAAATTAGAAAAAGAAAGTGCCCGATTGGAAAAAATGAAAACCGATTTGGAAGCTAAATCCAAAAAAATTCAAAAAATGGAAGCTTTGATTGCCGAAAAAGACAATAAATTACAAAGCTTAAAAGAATCTTTAAAAAGAGCATTGGTTTCTTTTGAAGGTCAAGGTCTTAGTGTCCATGAAAAAAATGGAAAACTTTATATTTCCATGGAAAATAAGCTTTTGTTTGATTCCGGAAGTTGGAGCGTAAAACAAAACGGAAAAAAAGCCATCGATAAAATTTCAAAAATTCTTTCCATTAATCCCGATATAGAAATCATGATTGAAGGACATACCGATAACGTTCCTTACCACGGAAAAGGTTCTATACTCGACAATTGGGATTTATCCGTCAAAAGAGCTACATCTGTGGTTCGTCAATTGATGAAAAACAAAAATATAGACCCCAAACGTTTGATTGCTGCCGGACGAAGCAAATATCATCCGGTTTCCGACAATTCAACGCCACAAGGAAGAGCCAAAAATCGTAGAATTGAAGTTATTTTATCTCCGAATTTGGATAAAATAATGAACCTTTTAAAACAATAATTCTTTATGAAAATATCTGTTATAGGGACCGGTTATGTCGGATTGGTAACCGGAACATGTTTTGCGGAATCCGGAAACGAAGTGGTTTGTGTGGATATCAACGAACAAAAAGTCAATCAAATGAAAAACGGCAAAGTTCCCATTTACGAACCCGGATTGGAAGTCCTTTTTCATAGAAATATCAATAGTGGACGATTGAATTTTACTACAAATCTCCAAGTAGGAGTTGAGCATGGCGAAATTATATTTTTGGCTTTACCCACTCCCGAAGACGAAGACGGTTCTGCCGATTTGTCCTATGTAATGGATGTCGCCGATAAAATTGGTAAAATATTGGAAAAACAAGAAGGAAATCATTATAAAATAATTGTCAACAAAAGTACCGTGCCGGTTGGAACAGCCGAAAAAGTCAAAGAAATTTTACAAAACAAAACTTCCAAAGATTTTGATGTAGTTTCCAATCCCGAATTTTTACGTGAAGGTTTTGCAGTTGACGATTTTATGAAACCCGAACGCGTAGTGATTGGAACTTCCAATGAACGAGCAGCAAAAAAAATGCAAAAACTTTACGAACCTTTTGTTCGTTCGGGGAATCCCATTTTGATAATGGATGAACGGTCTGCCGAAATAACCAAATATGCCGCAAATTCATTTTTGGCAATGAAAATTACGTTTATGAACGAAATTGCCAATTTTGCCGAAAAAGTTGGTGCCAATGTCGATAAAATCCGTATTGGAATGGGGATGGATTCACGTATCGGAAAACGATTTTTGTTCCCTGGTATTGGATATGGCGGCTCGTGTTTTCCCAAAGATGTAAAAGCACTTTATAAAACCGGACTGGATAACGGATATCATTTCAAAATTTTGGAATCGGTTATTGAAGTCAATGAAAAACAAAGAAAGTCATTGATACCCAAATTATTAAATTATTTCGATGGTGATATAAAAGACAAAAAAATTGCCATTTGGGGTTTGGCATTCAAACCCGAAACCGATGATATTCGTGAAGCACCGGCTTTATATATGATTGACGAACTTCTCGATAAAGAAGCACAAATAAAAGTTTTTGATCCCGAAGCTATGGAAAATGTCAAAAGAAAATACAAAAACCGACTGGAATATGCTTCAAGTATGTATGATGCGCTGGAAAATGCAGATGCTTTGATTATCAGTACCGAATGGAATATTTTCCGTTC
>JALSTJ010000289.1 GCA_026983815.1 Flavobacteriales bacterium | reverse complement strand
TGTTTTTTGAAGAATTAACACCGGCTAAATGTTGAATAGCTCCCGAAATACCTATGGCGATATAAAGATTGGGTGCCACTTGTTTTCCGGTTTGTCCCACATGTTCTGTATGCGGACGCCAACCCAAGTCGGCAACCGGTTTTGAACAAGCGGTGGCAGCGCCCAAAACATCGGCAAGCTCTTCAATCATTCCCCAATTTTCGGGACCTTTTAATCCACGACCGGCAGAAACAATGATATCAGCATCGGTCAAAGGCACTTTTCCGGTTACCTTTTCAACATTAATGACTTTATAAGTTTCGTAAACGCTTAAATCTATATCGGGATTAAAATTTATGGTTTGTCCATCCACAGGACTTTCTTTCAGACCAAAAGAGTTTTTGGAAATTCTCAATAGTTTTTTTTTCGTTAAAACTGCCGTATAAGCAATACCTTTGCTGGTAAAAACTTTTCTTTTAACAATAAAATGATCTGCTTCTTCGGGTAGGGCAATTACGTTAGATAGATAAGCAGCATCCCATAGAGATGCAATTACCGGTCCTGCATAAACAGAATCATTGCTTGATGAAATAAGGATTAGCTCTGCATTTTCTTGTTGAGCTGCTTGAGTAATTGCTTGAGAATAAGCAAATGCATTAAAATTTATTAAAGCTTCATTGGATATATTCAAAACTTTGGATACTCCGTATTTATATAATTCTTCGGGATTTTCCAATAAAAAACCTACGGCAACTACCGTATCATTCTTTTTGTCGGCATAAGCTTTTGCATAGGAAGCCAATTCCTTGGCACCTTTGCTAACTTTTCCATTTTGATTTTCTGCATATATTAAGATTGACATAATTTTAATTTTTTTTGGTTAATGATTAAATAACTTTGGCTTCGTTGTGTAACAAATCGATTAATTCATCCAAATTGTCTTTGTCGATCATTTTGATACTACCTTTTACCGGCGGTTTCTCGAATTTTTCAATTTTTGTTCTGACTTCAGCTTCTACGGGAGGAATCACTTCCAAGGGTTTTTTACGAGCCATCATAATTCCTCTCATATTGGGAATACGTAATTCTTCCTCTTTGACCAAACCTTTTTGACCTCCTATAACCAAAGGAAGTTCTGTTTCCATTATTTCTTTTCCACCTTCAATTTCACGGGCGACTTCAGCTTTTTTTCCATCTTTGATTTCCAAACCGATCACTGCATTGATAAAAGATTTTCCGGTCATTTCGGCTACTAAACCGTGAACCATTCCGCCGTTATAATCAATAGATTCTTTGCCGGCAAAAATCAAATCAAAATCATTATTTTTTTTGATAAAGTCGGCAATTTGAACGGCTGTAAAATAGCTGTCTTTTGGTTCGGTATCGATTCGTACGGCACGATCTGCACCAATAGCCAAAACTTTTCTGATGACAGGTTCGGTTTTGGCAGTGCCTACATTTAATACCACCAATTCTCCGCCATGTTTCTCTTTGATTTGCATGGCTTTGGTAAGGGCAAACTCATCATGCGGATTGATGACAAACTGGATTCCGGTTTCATCAAATTTTGTATCATTATCTTTAAAATTTATTTTTGATGTGGTGTCCGGAACACTACTCATAAGCAATAATATCTTCATAGTATAATTTTTTTTATTTAATTCCTTTGAACACACGAATATACAAAATTTTTTGGATTTATTATGCACGCATAATAAATTTTTTTTAAAAACTTTTATGTTGAATAAAAAAATTTTTTAGAGTATTTCGGAATTGTTGGTCTTTTGAGTAGAGTTTTTTTAACGGTTTGTATATAAAGCGTTTGGCATTTCAAAGCACTTAATTTTCTGTT
Organism: Flavobacteriales bacterium; assembly: GCA_026983815.1. Taxonomy (GTDB): domain Bacteria; phylum Bacteroidota; class Bacteroidia; order Flavobacteriales; family Flavobacteriaceae; genus JALSPZ01. The sequence continues at coordinate 205 of JALSTJ010000289.1, read as the reverse complement.
TTACACTATGTTTATTTATTGCTATCATATTGAATTTTAGTACTATCTGCCAAATGCACTATATTTTTTGTTGGCATACGTTTTTATTATTCTATCGGTATGCAAAAGTCAACAATTGCCTTTTTTTCTGGATGTTCTTTATAATTGTTATGATAAATTTCAAAAGGATTTCTTTCAGATTTTTTATATCCATTTTCATTCATCC
>JALSTJ010000288.1 GCA_026983815.1 Flavobacteriales bacterium | reverse complement strand
CGATTTGGCTGAAAGATGCTAAAATGAATATTGTGGATTCGTGTTTTCAAGCAAATCCCCGGCAAATTGCCATCAAATTTCAATCGGAAGGCGATGAAAAAATAACCGAATGGACTTATAATGAATTGAATAAACTTGTCAATCGGATTGCCAATTCGTTGGTAAACAGCGGTTTAAAACAAGGTGATGCCATTGGTATCGATATGGCGATGAATACGGAAGCGGTTGCCATTTATTTGGCGGCAATCAAAGCCGGAATTCAAGTGGTTACGGTAGCCGATAGCTTTTCACCCGCTGAAATAAAAGTGCGTTTTGATATTGGCAAGCCAAAAATGGTTTTTACACAAGATTTTTTGATACGCGGCGGAAAACATATTCCTTTGTATGATAAAGTGATTGAAGCGGGAGCTGAAAGAATTGTTGTCATTCCCAATGATAGCGAAAATTTACGATTGCGAAAAAAAGATATGGATTGGGAAGATTTTTTGTCGGAAAATGATGATTTTCAATCCATTGCGGCTAATCCCTTGGATACTATTACCGTATTATTTTCATCGGGGACAACAGGAGCTCCGAAAGCCATTCCTTGGAACCATACTACTGCAATAAAATCGGCAGCGGATGGATATTACCACCACGATATTAAAGAAGGAAATACGGTGGCTTGGCCAACCAATTTGGGCTGGATGATGGGACCTTGGTTGATTTTTGCCAGCTTGATAAACAAAGGAACTATTGCACTTTTTGAAGGCAGCCCGATGAGTGATGCTTTTGGAAAATTTATTCAAGATGCAAAAGTCAATATGTTGGGAATTGTTCCCAGCATCGTTCGTGCTTGGAAAAACAAAGGAAATATGGAAGCATACGATTGGTCGGCAATCAAATGTTTTAGTTCCACCGGTGAAAGTTCCAATCCGAAAGAAATGGAATATTTGATGTCATTGGCGCAACATAAACCGATCATTGAATATTGTGGTGGAACCGAAATCGGAGGCGGATATGTTACTTCAACGCTTATTCAAACCAATATTCCTTCAACTTTTTCCACTCCGGCTTTGGGTAGCGAATTTGTTATTTTGGATGAAAAAAATCGTTTGTCCGACAAAGGCGAAGTTTTTTTGGTGCCACCGGCTATGGGATTGTCATTCAAACTTTTAAACAAAGATCATCACAAAGTTTATTACGAAGGAACTCCCGAAATTGAAGGAAAATTATTAAGACGACACGGCGATTTTTTGGTGCGAATGGAAAACGGATATTATCGCGTGATGGGACGCACCGATGATAGTATGAATTTGGGCGGAATAAAAGTCAGCTCGTTGCAGATTGAAGAATTGGTCAATTCGCATATCGCCATATTGGAATCGGCAGCTGTTGCCGTAAGTCCCGAAGATGGCGGTCCTTCCCTACTCGTTTTGTATATCGTCCCTAACGGGATTGTGGATAAGGAATTGATAATGTATGAATTACAAAATTTGATTAAACAAAAACTCAACCCCCTTTTTAAAATTCACGATGTTGTTGTCAAGGAAAAATTACCCAGAACGGCATCGGGAAAAATTATGCGACGTGTTTTGAGAAAGGAATATAATATGGGTTGATTTGTGGATTTGTCAAATGATAATTCTTTGCAATAGCTTTGCGTTCCTTGCGTCTTTGCGGTTTAATAAAAATGTTGAAGAGTTGTAGAATTGTGGATTTTGATTATTTGTGGAGTTGAAAGGTGTTAAATTTTTGCGGTAATTTTGGGTTCTTTGAGACTTTGAAGATTATAAATACTTTAAAAAAAATTTTGGCAATCGAATCATTAATATTACCTTTGATAGTATCAAATGATAGTATCAAAAAAAATAAATCAGTGAAACCACCATACGAGATAACGGGCGAAATATTAAAATTAACTTCCAATATATCTGAAAAACTTGGAGAGATAAAAACTTTTTATTTAGAAAAAACCAGACCTGAATTAAGAAAACAAAATAAAATTAAAACCATTCACTCATCTTTAAAAATTGAAGGAAACACCTTGTCGGAAGAGCAGA
>JALSTJ010000287.1 GCA_026983815.1 Flavobacteriales bacterium | reverse complement strand
CGATGATAAAAACATCAATATTCAAGAAATCTATGTTGAAGCATCTGTATTATTAGAGATTCCTGTTTCTATTTTGAAAAGAAAAATTGCCGAAAATTTTACCATGACTTTTAAAACCTATAATTTGCAATTTTAAAAAAAATAAACAAAACTGATTATTATCATTTTTTAAATGATTTTTAATTTCGTTATTTTTCATCAAAAAATACGATGAAATTTCAATTAAAATTATCATTTATTTTTATATTGTTTTCAAGTCAATATATTCTTGCGCAAGAAAACAAAAAAGCAAAAAAAATTCAAATTAACGGGAGAATTCAAACCGATTATGAATTTCTTTCGAGAGAAAAAGGTGGATATGAATTAAATGCCTACGAATTTAGAAGAGTTCATTTATCTGCCACCGGAAAATTATCCCCAAAGATTAAATACAAAATAGAGACCGATTTTGCTCATGGACAAATAGGTTTTAGAGATGTGTATATCAAATTTCTTGGAGGAAAATTCGGAAATTTTGCCATAGGTAGTGTCCCCGAACCCACCGGATTGGACATGATGACCAGTAGCAAATACATCCCTTTTGCAGAAAGAGCCATGCTAACCTCACTACAAAATTTTCGTTGGGGAGCAGGACTTCATTACGAAAATTTTAAACTTTTGAAAGGAAATGCCGGATTACAAATAGCTTTTACAAACAATGGTGCTAACGACCAAGGTTTTAAAGATATAAATTTAGAAGCTGGGAATAATCTGATTGTTCGTTTGACAGGAACACCCTTGATAAATAAAAAACAATTGATACATTTAGGCATAAATTTAGCCAACAGACCGGCAAAAGATCTCAAATTCAGACCCGAAAATCATTTAGGCAATAAATATCATTACATAATACCTGAGGCAAAAAAAAGAAATGAAATGGGTTTGGAGTTTGCCGGAAAACTCAATAGTTTATCCTTACAAACTGAGTTTAAAAAACAAAATATCTCAAATATTTATAATCTTGATTTTAATTTTCAAAGTTATTATGTTATGCTAAGTTATTTTCTAACAGGGGAAAACCGTCCTTATAAACGAGGAGCTTTTGGTCGAGTAAAACCCAAAAAAGATATTGACCATAATGGTTGGGGAGCTTTTGAAATCGCCGCAAGATTTTCCAATATGAAACCTTCGCAAGCTATCGTTGACGCAAATCCGAGCTTGCCAGATAATATAAATAATTTAAGCTTTGGTATCAATTGGTATTTGACTTCTCAGGCTCGTTTGATGTATAATTATATAATTACGGATGATAATAATTCTCTTGGAAATCTTAATGGTCATATAATTAGAGTGCAAATTGATTTTTGATAAATAACACACAAAATTATTAAAATATGAATATAAAAAAACTCATCAGAAAACAATGGTCATTTCTTTATGCAGGAATTGCCTTTGGACTTGCTCAAATCATTTATATGGTTGGGATTTGGATTAACGCCAATCAACATGGAAAAACACCACATTTAAAACCTATAACCGTTACCACTGATTTAGGAAAAATGTTTCGCGGTTTGGAAGTATTTATCAACAACATATTTGGATTTAAATCGGAATTATATGGCAAATACGAAACTATAGTAGTGGATGGAGTTGAAAAAACTTTACCGTCAGCCACCGGTGCTTTTGTTCCTGGAATCGGTTGGCCAATTGTCGGAATGATAATTGGCGGTTGGTTGGTTACCCGAATGGAAAAGGAAAGTCGTTCTTGGGCTTATTACAGCAAAAAATTATTGTTGATATCTTTCATTGGCGGTATACTTTTCAGTTATGGAACACGTTTGGCTGGCGGTTGTACATTAAATCATTTGATGGGGGGCGTTCCTTTGATGAATATTCATTCTTTGGTAACTATAATTTTTATGGCTATTGGCGGAATATTTGGTTTTTATATAATGGGAAAATTAAACCTGGCAGGATATTTCAAACACCAAGAAACTCTTGAATATGTAAAAAATGCAGACAAAGGAGACCAAGCAACTTATAAAAAAGGATATAATCCTTGGAAGAA
>JALSTJ010000286.1 GCA_026983815.1 Flavobacteriales bacterium | reverse complement strand
TGAAAAAGGTCAGCTCATCGGTATTAATACTATGATTTTTTCAATGAATGGTTCTTACATCGGATATTCATTTGCCATTCCTTCCAATATCGTCAAAAAAATTGTCAATGATATTTTGGAATTCGGAAGCATCAAAAAAGGTGTTTTGGGTATCAAAGGAGTTGAACTCAATGACCAATTGGCTAAAAAACTTGGAGCTGACACATCCAAAGGAGTTTATGTTTATGAAATAGAAAAAGATTCCGGTGCAGACAAATCCGATATGGAAGTGGGAGATGTTATCATAAAAATAGACAATGTAAATATTTCCGGAATGTCTGATTTATTGGGTTATTTGAAAACCAAACGTCCGGGAGATAAAATAGAAATCGTCGTATTACGAAATGGAAATAAAAAAGTTTTTGATGTAGTTTTGAGTCAAAATAATGCAGCGTATATCAAGTCTATGGGATTATCCGTAAAAAACATCGACAAAAAAACTTTGCGTCAATATGGAATTGATCACGGTGTATTTATAGACCGTGTAAATAATGAGTTACTCTATCAAAACGGTATTAGACCCGGATATATCATTTCAAGAATCAATGATGTGGATATACATAATGTTGATGATTTGACCGATATTTTGACCACGCTCAATCGCAAGCAATATACTATGGAAACGGTCAGCCCTGGTGGCAGGATAGAAAAATATATTTTTAGATAGTGCCAAAAAATAATTATAATCAAACAAAAACATCATCTCTGCAAGGTGATGTTTTTGTTTGTAATCAATCCTGTCCTAAATAAATTTATTTTTTACTTTTTCCATCGATGAACATTTCGACTTTGCTCAATGGTAACAAAATCCCGATAGCTATCGGGGCTAGGCTAATGAGTATTTTTCTAAATTTTTTGTTCATTACACTAAACTGTCTGAACTCGGTTGAATAATTTTTCTAAATAGTATATTAACGTAACCTCAAACAGCAGACAGTTTTACGTTCCATTCACTTCAAATTTTACGAAAAATCCTCATATGCCGAAAAGGCTTAATTCATTAACCTGTGAATTTAATCCCCTAATGCTTAAAAACACACTCAACTTATTATAAATCAAAATGTTACTTTTGTTTTAAAAAAATATCTATAACGGAATTGATTTGTAATTAGAATAAATTTAAGTTTTATTCTTATTTTTGTTTTTTTTAAAAACATTTGATGAAAAACAATCTTTTATATATCATTCTTACTTTACTAACTTTTGTTGTTGGTTTTATATTCTTACATACTGCATATTTTGCTTCTACAAAAAATCCTTATGCGCAAGAAATCGTATTGATTGTATTGGGGACGGTAGCCACTATACTTATTACAGCTGCTTTGCTCAATAAACAAAGTGAATTGGAATTGGAAAAAGAACATCACCTGAAAGTTTTTGAACTCAAATCCAATTTATACTTGGAATTGATAGATTTTATTGAAAAAATTGTCAATAAGCAGAAAATATCAGATGATGAATTGGTTTATATAGAATTCCTATCGCATAAAATTTCCATTATTGCCCATCCCAATGTCTTAAAAGAATATTCCAATTTTATCGATATCCTAAAAAATGTTACCTTGGACAAAACCATTAGCCCGAAAGAATCCGACGAATTATCTTTGCAATTGGCAAAATTGTCGGTAAAAATAAGAGAAGATTTGCTAAACAATGAAAATAGTGAAGAAGAAGTAGAAAAAATAATTATTAAAAATGTCAATAAATTTTAATTAAAATGGATAAAAAAGAAAAATTTATTCAAGCAATCGAGCAAGGATATACTTTTAAACACGACTCCTTTCCTATTGGTGGGGCTATGTTAGATGGAAATCCCGTTAAAAATCTGCTGATAAAAGTTCCTTTGGAAACCTTGAACCGACACGGTTTAATTTCGGGTGCTACCGGAACCGGAAAAACCAAATCTTTACAAGTGATGGCAGAACAATTGTCCGAAAATGGTATTCCGGTATTATTGATGGACTTAAAAGGAGATTTAAGCGGATTGGCAAAACCCAGTCCGGGACATCCCAA
>JALSTJ010000285.1 GCA_026983815.1 Flavobacteriales bacterium | reverse complement strand
TGTTTGTGCAAAAATGTTTAAAGCAAACAAAATACTTATACTTAATAATATTTTTTTCATATTTTTAAAAATTATTTGTTACTACATAGTTAGTAATAAGGCAATGCGGTATTATTCTTTTCATTGCAGATGAGAACACGCCAATATTCTTGCGCACGAAAAGATCCGCATTGCCATTTTAAATTAACCAAAATTAACTTTATTAATAAGTAAATTTCAATTTGTTACAAGAACTCGTTTGAAAATCACTACTCATTCCCGAAACCGGTTTTCCTTGTTCCACTTTTTTGGCGGCTACTACGATATAATATTCCGTTCCGCTTTGCAATTCACTTGTCGGACGCATCCAACCGTTACTACCGTCTATATTGATGTCCAACGTATTGCTGTTGGTTGGCAATTGGGGTAATTTAAAGAACGGCTTGGTATTTGCCATATCCAATTCGGTTATTTTCACACAATATAAATCGGCATTTGCTACCGGTGTCCACTCGATATGAATGGTTTGGCTGGCTTGGTCATAATTGAATGCCGTAATCATTGGCACATCAATTTCGGTATTTTCCAATTCGTCGGTAACATCAACTGTTGTCCCGTCTGTAAATTTCAAGTGGAAGGTATAAGTTCCCGCTTGTGGTTTTGTTGTGGAAGGTGTTCCTCCGCCGGTTTGTTTATTGCCTTGCATCCAAGGGATATCGTGTAGGTCGTAAACGGTGCCGTCGGGTCCGGTAACACTGTTTCCTGTTGCTGCTATATCTACTCCGTCTGCAAAGAAAACGGGTAGATATTTAATAGTTCCCATCATACTCATTTTTTTCAAAATCACATCTCCCCAAGCATCATCGTGATTGTTTTGGGGCACATCATCGTTATTATCTTTTTTACAAGAATTTAAAGTTACTGTAATTGCTAAAAGCATTACTATTGTTTTGATATTTATTATTTTTTTCATAATTCTATATTTTTAAATTTTTGTTTAATTGTTATTTTTATTAAATTTTCTACTTCGATTATTGTTATTTTATCCTGTATTTTTTTACCTACTTCATTATCATACAACATTTTTATGAAATTTTCTCGCATACAAAAAAGTGTCAAAAATTGTATGCAAGATATTGTTCCACTTACCTTTCACCTTTCACCTAAAATCTATACTTCACATACAAACTAAAACTTCTGCCCGGTTCAAAGATGCGTCGTCCATTGAGAACATCGGCATTTTTGAAGGCAAAATTCAAGTGGTTGTAATAGGCTTCATCGGTAATGTTCAGAATAGCGCCGCCTACTGATAATCCTTTAAGCGGTTTATATCCCAAACGTAAATCCAATTTGGTATGTCCGGGGGTTTCGGTCTCGCCAAAACTCGGAGCATAATCCTTTTGCGTGGCAACTAACTCGCTTCGGAAATCAATCCAATATTTATCGGTTTCGTATTTCAATCCCAAATGCGAAGTCATCGGGGCAACTTGTGCCAAGGGCTCATCCAAAGTTTCGTTGTATGCTTTGGTTAAAGCAATATCGGATTTAAAAGATAGATTTTCAATAATTTGATAATTAAAAAACGCTTCAAATCCGTATTGATTGGCTTGAACATTCCAAAACTGCTTGGGTGCTTTGGGCGGACCGCCTCCACAACCTCCGCCGGGAGCCGTTAAAGCAGGCACGAGAATAGGCGTGATATAATCTTCCAAAATGGAATAGTAAACACTAACTCCTCCATTCCATTTATCCTTTTTTAACTGCGCTCCTACTTCAAATTGATTATTGATTTCGGGACGTAAATTGGGATTTCCGATATAATCGCGTCCATCTTCGCCTACGGTAAAACGATAAATATACCGTTCAATCATACTAGGCGTTCGTGTGCCACGTCCATAAGCAATTTGTGCAGTCAAATTATCTTTTTTGTATTTAAGAGATAATGTCCCGCCTACAACAAAATCAGTTCTGCTTAAATCATTTCCATATAAAGCAATCATTCCCGTGTCGGGGTCTTTGGCATTGGCAGTTACATAATCGGCTCGAACGCCTGCCGTAGCGGTATATTGCTCATTGAT
>JALSTJ010000284.1 GCA_026983815.1 Flavobacteriales bacterium | reverse complement strand
TTGGTTTCGGGGGCATTGGCAGTTAAAACATATCGCAAAACGTCTTGTTTTCCGGGGAATTCTTCCAAATATTCGTGTAGCCAAACCGCCCAATTTCTAGAAGTGGAAATTTTGTCTCCTTCCAAATTCAAAAACTCATTAGCCGGAACATTTTCGGGTAAAATATAATCACCATGAGCTTTGAGCATTGCCGGAAAAATTATGGTATGAAAAACGATATTGTCTTTTCCGATAAAATGTATCAGTTGAGTATCGGGATTTTTCCAATATTTTTTCCAGTCATTTCCGGTTTTTTCCGCCCATTCTTTGGTAGATGAAATATAACCGATAGGAGCATCGAACCAAACATATAAAACTTTTCCTTCGGCACCTTCGACAGGAACGGGAACGCCCCAATCCAAGTCTCTGGTTACCGCACGTGGACGCAAGCCGTCGTCCAACCAGGATTTTACTTGACCCAAAACATTTGTTTTCCAATCGGTTTCATGTCCCTCCAAAATCCATTGGCGCAACCATTTTTCATATTCGTTTAAAGGCAAATACCAATGTTTGGTCTCTTTTACTACGGGTTTATTTCCCGAAATTGTTGAAACGGGATTGATTAACTCCATCGGGCTGAGGGATGTTCCGCATTTTTCACACTGATCGCCATAAGCTTCTTCATAACCGCATTTTGGACAAGTTCCTTTGACAAAACGGTCGGCAAGGAATTGTTGTTCTTGTTCGTCATAGAGTTGTTTGGAAGTTTGCTCTATAAATTTTCCGTCATCGTATAATTTTTTAAAAAAGTTCGAAGCGGTTTTATGGTGTATGGGTAATGAAGTGCGGCTGTAATTGTCAAATGCAATACCGAAATCTTCAAAAGATTTTTTGATGATTTGATGATATTTATCCACTATTTGTTGAGGAGAAACGCCTTCTTTTTTTGCTCTAATGGTAATAGGAACGCCGTGTTCGTCCGAGCCGCAAATAAAAATGGCATCGTTTCCTTTGGCTTTTTGATAGCGTGTAAAAATATCGGCGGGAATATATACTCCGGCTAAATGACCGATATGAACCGGTCCGTTGGTATAAGGCAATGCCGCGGTTATGGTATAGGTTTGCTTTTTCATCTATTTAAACTTTCTTTTTGCAAAAGTAATAAATAACGTGAGTTGGGTTTAAGAAAATAAAGTATTTTTTTTAAATCAATTATTCTTAGTTTCCTACTTAAAAATTTTTATTGATAAGAAAGACTCAATTTAATGTTTTCAAAATTTTGCAATTTTATTCCATAAGTTTTATTATAATAATGAATATGATTATGAGTGCCAACTATGATATCTCCTTTGATTACATAAGTAGTATCCGGAATTTTTTTTTAATAGTTGAAAAACAGGACAGAAAATTTTTTATTAACAAATACTTTCAAATGACATTTCTTCTTGTTGCAGAAAATTAAAGAAAATTGTTGATTTTGTTCATCTATTTTATCCTTGTCTATTTTTCAATCAATCATTCATTGACATTAAAAACTCTTCATTGGTTCTGGTATCTTCAATTCTTTCTTTAACGAACTCCATTGCTTCAACAGGATTCATATCGGCGAGATATCTTCGTAAAAGCCACATTCTTTGAAGGGTTCTTTCGTCGTGTAATAAATCGTCTTTTCTGGTGCTGGAAGCCGTAATATCGATAGCGGGGAAGATTCTTTTGTTAGCCAAACGCCTGTCCAATTGCAATTCCATATTTCCTGTTCCTTTAAATTCTTCAAAGATTACTTCATCCATTTTGGAACCGGTATCGATAAGTGCCGTCGCAATGATTGTCAAAGAACCACCTTCTTTGATATTTCTTGCGGCACCAAAGAATCGTTTGGGTTTGTGCAGTGCATTGGAATCCACACCACCGGATAAAACTCTTCCCGAAGCCGGTTGAACCGTGTTGTATGCACGAGCCAAACGGGTAATGGAATCCAGCAAAATTACAACGTCCATTCCGCTTTCTACCATTCTTTTGGCTTTTTCAATCACCATATTTGCCACTTTTACGTGATTCGAAGCGGGCTCATCAAAAGTGGAAGCAATTACTTC
>JALSTJ010000283.1 GCA_026983815.1 Flavobacteriales bacterium | reverse complement strand
TTTTTCGTTTCGGGTTTGCTCATTTGGGCGTGGATACCCGTTTTGTCGATGGACTTCCTACGGCTTTTATGAAACCTTTAACCGGTGGTGGAGCAAGAGCGGCAATGGTAGAAAGTTGGGTTGATCACGGCGTGGATAGTTTTGTCGGACATTTGACTTCGATTTTGCAAGGTTCCACCGAAACCACTTTTTATGTCTTGGCGGTTTATTTCGGTTCGGTTAAAGTTAAAAAAACACGTTATGCCGCCAGTGTCGGATTGATAGCCGATTTTGCAGGAATAGTAGCGGCAATTATAGTTACTTATTTGTTCTTTGGCGGTATGAAATAATAAAGTTTTCCCAATTTTTTGCTGTTACTTTATTTATTAGCTTATCTTTGCCGAAATTAATTGGGAAGTTGGTCATAAAGTTAATAGGGAATTTTTAACAAAACATGTTCAGCTACAAATACAAAGTGTATTTCCCCTATTTTCAAAAAAAACAAAAATATGACAACTTTTAAACAAATGGGTTTAACACCCGAAATTCTTAATGCCTTGAACGATTTGGGATTTACCAACCCCACACCCATTCAAGAAAAATCCATTCCTTTGCTCCTTCAATCCGATCAAGATTTGATGGCATTGGCACAAACCGGAACCGGAAAAACCGCCGCTTTTGGTATCCCGCTTATCGAAAAAATAGAGGTAAACAATAAATATACCCAAGCATTGATTATTGCCCCGACCAGAGAATTGGCTTTACAAATCACCGATGATTTAAAACAATTTTCAAAATACATCAAAGGATTGAATATCGTTACGGTTTACGGAGGTTCCAGTATTGAAAATCAAATCAAGGAACTCAAAAAAGGAGCGCCAATCGTAGTGGCAACCCCCGGGAGAGCAAAAGATTTAATCAACCGGAGAAAACTTCAATTGGATAAGGTCAATATTGTAGTATTGGATGAAGCCGACGAAATGCTTACGATGGGTTTCAAAGAAGATTTGGATGCCATTTTACAAGCTACCCCGCAAGACAAACAAGTTTTGTTGTTTTCGGCGACTATGTCTCGTGAAGTGGAAAAAATTTCCAAAAACTATATGCAAAATGCCGCCAAAATTTCGGTAGCGGATATCAACAAGGGAGCTGACACCGTAGAACACATTTATTATATGGTGCATGCCAAAGACCGTTATGAAGTTTTGAAGCGCATTGCCGACAGCAATCCCGATATTTACGGAATTGTTTTTACCAGAACCCGACGCGAAGCCAAAGATGTAGCAAGCAAACTGATGCATGACGGATACAATGCCGATGCTTTGCATGGCGATTTATCACAAGCCCAACGCGACGAGGTAATGAAAAAATTCCGAAAAAAACAATTACAATTGCTCGTAGCAACCGATGTAGCCGCCCGTGGAATTGACGTAAACGATTTGACCCACGTAATCAACTACAACCTCCCCGACCAAACCGAATATTACACCCACAGAAGCGGTAGAACCGGTAGAGCGGGAAAAACCGGAACTTCCATAGCCATTATCCACAGCAGAGAAAAAGGAAAACTGAAAGAAATTGAAAAAAAATCGGGAATAAAATTCCGATATCAATTGGTGCCTAACGGAGAAGAAATATGTTTGCGTCAGGTATTGGCTTTGAGCAATAAAATTGTCAATACGCAAGTGGACGATGCACAAATAGAGCCTTTTTTGGATGATATTTATAAAAAATTTGAAAATCTATCCCGTGAAGATTTAATCAAGCGCTTTGTATCCACCGAATTTAATCGTTTTTTGAATTATTATAAAAATTCAAGAGATATCAATATCAGCGAAGATAGACGCGAAAGAAAAAAAGATAGAAAAAGAAACGGCAATCTTACACGTATGTTTTTAAATGTAGGAAAAAAAGAAAATTTAACCCCTTTGCGATTGATAGGCATTATCAATCATGCTTTGGATAGCAATCAAGCCGAAATCGGAGCAATAGAAATATTGAAAAATTTCTCGTTTTTTGAAATAGAACCCCAAGCAGCCGAAAAACTCTTAACCGCCATAAAAAGCCAAACTTTTGAAGGACGAAAATTATCGGTGGA
>JALSTJ010000282.1 GCA_026983815.1 Flavobacteriales bacterium | reverse complement strand
AAACATTGGTTTTAGGCTTTGATGGCAAAACTTATTTAAAGAATATAAAATCACCTTACAAGGGCTATTGGCTTATAGCTCCAATTAAAACCAATAAGAATTATATTATATTCTTTGGACAAAACACTATGAAAAAAATCACTTTTGCAAAACCAAACGAATATATTTTGGTTTATGATAGAGCAGCAAATAAGTTTAAGTATAAAATCCCTTTATTTACCAATAAATATACACTTAAGCAAGAATATTTGGATATAAAAGATGATAAAATCATCATTATAGGAAAATATTTTGTTAAAAACAAAAGGGATCGAATAAAAGCAAAAAATGCTTTAGGATTTTATAAACGAGTGGTAGATATAAAAACAGGTAAGTATATCGAAGAAATATATAAACCTTATAAAGATTTGCATATTCCCAACCTAAACGAAAAAGGACGTTTTAAACGCGAAGGAACAATTTCTATAAGACACATTGACGTAACACCCCAAGGAAATGTTATGATTTTGGCAGAAACTTATAAAGGGAACTATGCCAAGGGATTATATACTTTTTTGTTAGATAAAAATTTGAACTTAATCAAATTCAAAAACTTTATTACCAAACCCAGCACCAACTATAAATTTGATTTTGCTCAGGATTTGATTAATAATAAAGGAAAACTATATGTTTTTTATGATAAAGACAATAAAAAAGAATACAATATTCATTTCTTAATTTTCAATTATGCAGATAATTCTATTACCGAAAAAACCAAACACATCAATTTAAGAAAACATTTTTTAAAGATCGGACGAGCTAAAAAAGGTTATATTTTGATGATAGAAGCCTTTAAAAAGCCTAAAAAAGGACAAAAACAAATGGAATTGCGTTTGGAAAAAATTGATTAGGAAAATTTATGAAAAAAACAATCTTAACATTAAGTTTTCTATTGCTTACAAGTATTGGCAGTTTTGCCCAAGCATACGATGGATTTGGTGACAACAAAATATTCGTAGGAACGAACTATATGCAAGAAGGGATTGGTCTCACATTTATGTATGAAATAGGAATATCCGATTATATTTCTTACGGATATGTAATGGGATACTCTTTTCAACCCAAATCCGGAATGATACAAGTGGATTATGACCAAAATAATGATGGAGTTGTCGATGAAAATGACCTGGAAAAAACCACTTATAATATTACCGAAAGAATTTACACCACCTTAATATTAAACGCACATTTTGGAGAAGTCCTTAATTTTGGAGAAGATATGGATTTATATGGCGGAATTAATTTCGGAAAGAACTTTGGCTCACAACTTGGTTTCCGGTATATGTTCGGAGAAAATTTAGGATTAAATGCGGAAGTTAATTTACCCATTATACCCAATGTATATACCAAAATTGTTGATGAAGGTGGAAATGAAAATCAATTACATAACTTTGAAAGAGTTTTTATTAACTTCGGATTGGTTTTTAATTTATAAAAATCATTAATTTAACTTTATCAAAAAAGACTGCCATTGAGCAGTCTTTTTTATTTATTATTTCATAATTTTGTAAAAAACAAAAGCAAAAAATGCCAACGCTATCAAACAAAGGAAAAAATATGCCGGCATCACCCATTCGTAAATTGGTGCCTTATGCCGACAATGCCAAAAAAAAAGGAATAAAAGTCTATCATTTGAATATCGGACAACCCGACATTAAAACACCGGAAAATGTGATTAAAGCCATTCAAAATATCGACTTGGATTTAATTGCTTACAGTCCATCACAAGGTTATGAATCTTATAGAAAAAAACTAGCCGGCTATTATCAAAAAAACCATATCAATATCGATGAAAATGATATTCTGGTAACCACAGGCGGTTCGGAAGCACTGTCCATTGCTATTGGGAGTATCGCCGACCCGGGTGATGAAATCATCATTCCCGAACCTTTCTATGCCAATTACAACGGGTTTGCCAAGCAAAATGCCGTTAATGTCATTCCCATTCATTCGAGCATTGAAAACAATTTTGCCTTACCGCCTATCGAAGCATTTGAAAAACTGATTACTCCCAAAACCAAAGCTATTTTGTATAGCAATCC
>JALSTJ010000281.1 GCA_026983815.1 Flavobacteriales bacterium | reverse complement strand
ACAAAATCTTGTTCTTTGGCAATTTTACGCACTTCGGGTTTTTCCAGTTCGCCTATTGGAAACAAAGCGTGTTTGAGCTGTTTTTGATTGAGTTGTGCCAAGAAATACGATTGGTCTTTTTTGGGGTCTAAACCGGCGAGCAAACGATAATAGGTTTTTCCGTTTTTTTGGATTTCACCTTTACGGGCATAATGACCGGTTGCTATAAAATCCGCTCCGAGTTTTTCGGCTTCGTCCCAAAATAAATCAAATTTTACTTCACGATTACACAAAATATCGGGATTGGGTGTCCGCCCGATTTCATATTCACGAAACATATAATCCACTACACGTTTAAAATATTTTTCTCTAAAATCGAAAATATAAAAAGGAATATCTAATTTTTCAGCGACTTTTTGAGCATCTTCGCTGTCTTTTATCCATTGCATTTCGTCGGTTATGGTGTATCGGGTATCGTCCCAGTTTTTCATAAACGCACCAATCACTTCATAACCTTGGTCAATCAATAATTTGGCAGCAACGCTTGAATCAACGCCACCGGAAAGTCCTACTACAACTTTTGCTTTTTTTGTCATTTTTATAAATTTATCAATAAAACTTCTCTTGCTTTTTTTGTTTCAATGGAAAATTTTCCATTTTTTTATTCAAGGTCTCCAAGCACCTTGAAGGTATTAATTTGTTACTCAACATTTTTCCATTTTTTAAAAAGCATTATTTTTTGATTTATTGTTAATTTGTTCTTATTTTTAGTGCATATAATCTATTTATCATTTTCACCCGCATTACGTATAGCTTTTGTTAGTATTTGTTTTAATTCTTTTGACGTTGGAACTTTTCCTTCTAATTGTTTTGGTAATTTGTTTGTTAAACTATATTCGGATACTCCAATCGGTTTATTGCTTGGTCTTAAAGCAAATTCAACTTCAATATTATCTTTTATAGGACATAATATAATTCCAATCGAAGGATTGTCATCAGGAAGTTTTTCTTGTTCGTCTAAAAGTTCAAGATAAAAATTCATTTTACCGGCAAATTCAGGTTCAAATTCAACCGTTTTAAGTTCAATAGCAACCAAACATTTTAGAATTCGATTGTAAAAAAGTAAATCAATAAAATACTCTTTTTGGTTTAGTTTAAGCTTATACTGATTTCCAATGAAACTAAATCCGTAACCTAATTCAAGAAGTAAATCCCGTATATTTTCTACTAATCTATTTTCCAATTCTCTTTCTAAAACGGGTTTTGTTATCCCGAGAAAATCAAGATTATATTCACTTTTCAACGCCTCATTAGCTTGTTCTGACAAATGAGCAGGTAATGTTTTATCAAAATTATTTGCTTTTTTATCAACTAAAAATCTTTGATATGCATTTGCTTTAATTTGATTTAATAAAACAGCTCTGCTCCAAGCTAATTTGTCTGTTGCCGTTAGATAATATAATTTTTCCTCATCTGTTTTTATTTTATGAAGTATCAACAAATTTTGTCCCCACGGTATTTTCTTGGCAAGTTCAAGCAGTTCGGGTTTATCTTTGTATTCAAGGTAAAATTGTCTCATTCTCCACAAATTTTGTGATGAATAACCTTTTACCCCGTCAATAACTTTGTTAATGTCTTTTGATAATGTGTCAACAATAGATTTTCCCCAATTATTTTTATTCTGATTTTGAACGATAATTTTTCCAATTTCAAAATTTTGCTCAATATGAAATTTATTAACAGATTTGTATGCTTTATATTTAGCACTGTTAATCGTGTCAATTACGGATTGGAAAAAACTTTTATATGTCGTTAATTCATTCATTAAAATTTGTTTTCAATTTCTCGCACACTTGTGAGAGAATTCAAAAATATAAAAAAACTCGCACACTTGTGAGAGATTTTATTTCTATTTTTTATACTACATTCAAGTAAGCCGAATACATCGATTACTATAAGAAAAACTCCAATTATGATTATTGCATATCAAAATAAATACAAATAAAAACTACAATTCATCAATTAAAAGCAAGCGTTCAATTCTTATAAATTTATCAATAAAACTTTTCCTGCATTTTTACAGCTTATTTCCAATTGTTCCGT